>CAZYLH010000025.1:0-17461 GCA_964648695.1 uncultured Lachnospiraceae bacterium
AAAGCAAAGATTTTCTGATCTTTTTTTTGCGAAAAGTTTTTATTCTTCAGAGCTGGAGCTTTTTTGCGCGGTGAAATGTTAGCAGAAGCTGTAAAAATTAATATTTTTTGCTTGCTTTTTCTTAGGGGATGTGTTAAAATCGTTGTTCGTGATATAGTATCAAGCCTTGCTCCCCGCCAGACGGGGGGCCGGAGACCAAAAGGAGGAAAGACGCATGAACAAGTATGAATTAGTAGTTGTTTTAAGCGCAAAGCTCGAAGATGAGGAGAGAGCGGCAGCTCTGGAGAAGGTTCAGGGCTACATTACACGTTTCGGCGGTACTGTAGAAAATGTGGATGACTGGGGCAAGAAGAGACTTGCATATGAGATCCAGAAGTCCAAGGAGGCCTTCTACTACATCGTAAACTTCGAGTCGGCATCAGACTGTCCTGCGCAGGTGGAAGAACATATCCGTCTGATGGAGTCTGTTGTTCGTTTCCTTTGCGTAAAGAAGGAAGCCTAATCGGGTTCACGAGCAGATTGGCCCGTGACCGTTGCGGGCATGCATTTGCGGCATAGGTAGGCTATGCAGATAGGAGAATGAATGAATAAAGTTATTTTGATGGGGAGACTCACCAGAGATCCGCTTGTAAGCTATTCACAGGGAGAGCGTTCCACGGCAGTTGCCAGATTTACAGTGGCGGTGGATCGTCGATTTGTCAGAAGAGATGCGAATAACCCAGAGCAGCAGACGGCGGACTTTATTCAATGTGTAGCTTTTGGCAAAACAGGAGAGTTTGCTGAAAAATATCTGCGTCAGGGAACGAAGGTCACCCTTTGTGGCCGCATTCAGACCGGCAGCTACACAAACAAAGAAGGACAGCGGGTCTATACGACTGATGTTATCGTGGAAGACATAGAATTTGCGGAGAGCAAGGCTGCTTCCTCTGGGGGCAGTGGTTATGCGCCAAACGGCGGTAATTATGGAGACCGTGATTTTATGCAGGCAGGAAGACCTGAGCCTGAGACAGCATCAGTTGACGGTTTTATGAACATTCCGGACGGTGTGGAAGATGAGGGCCTGCCGTTCAATTAAAGGAGACATGTTAAACACGCGGCGGCGTGCCGTGTGCGGAAGGAGGCAAATATGGCATTCAATAAGGCTGATAAGGCAGATGCTTCTAAGTTTAAGAGAGGCGTCCGCAGAAAGAAGAAGGTATGCGTGTTCTGTGGCGCAGACAATGTGATTGATTACAAAGATGCGGCAAAGCTTAAGAGATATATCTCTGAAAGAGGCAAGATTCTTCCAAGAAGAATCACAGGAACCTGCGCTAAGCATCAGAGAGCGTTGACTGTCGCAATCAAGAGAGCGCGTCATATCGCACTGTTGCCCTACACTGTAGAGTAAGATAAGTCATTTAGGTAAAAGCTGCCACGAAAGTGGCAGCTTTTGTTTGATTATTGCAAATAAAGGAGAATCGTGCTATTATAAGGGGCGCATGTTGGTGTGCATAAATGTTTTGCTTCTGTGAGTCTGGAGAGGAGATCTGTAGATGAAGGAACAGAGGAAAAAGAGAGTATCACTTCGGGTATACCTAAAATGGCCGATTTGGATGAGCGTGGCGGTCGTTTTGATGGTCCCGCTGATGTTTGCGTTAGGACTTGAGGCAGGAATTGCGGCGGCTTCTTTTGCGCTGCTTTATCTGATTGGGGCAATTTATTTTTACTTTTATTATCGCAATCACTTGTCAAAGGATCTGGTAAGCTTTGCCTCGGAGTATGCGCAGGTACAAAAAGGTATACTGCATGAGCTTGAGGTGCCCTACGGCCTTTGTGATGAGCGGGGAAAGATTCTCTGGTATAACCGTGCAATGAAAAAAGCCGTAGGAAAGAAAATCCTTAACGAGGAGCTTTTGCACAATATTTTTCCGAATGTGACAAAAAAGGCATATGACACGGGGAAAGAGCCATGGGTAACGCATGTGCTCCACCAGGGAAGAAATTATCAGCTTAATCTCAAGAAGCTGGATTTTTCCGGCATATTGCAAAGTATAAGCGCAGAAAAGCAGCTAAATCCCGCCGCAGCCATCTACGCGCTTCAGCTATATGATGAGACAGAGATCCTTCGCTGTCAGAAAGAGCTGCAGGATAATCAGCTGGTTGCGGGGCTTATTTACATGGACAATTATGAGGAAGCCCTAGAGGCCTTAGAGGATGTGAGAAAATCACTCCTCATCGCCCTGGTTGACAGAAAAATCACCCAGTATTTTAGTAGATATCAGTGTATCATAAAGAAGCTGGAAAAAGACAAATATCTGTTTGTTGTGGCATGGAAATATTTGGAGGACATGCGAAACAGAAAATTCTCTCTCTTAGAGGAGGCAAAGGCAGTCAATATAGGCAACGACATGGCGATCACTGTCAGCATCGGCATAGGAATCCACGGAGACAGCTTTGCCCAGAATTATGAGTACGCCCGCATAGCGATGGATTTAGCACTCGGCAGGGGCGGAGACCAGGTGGTTTTAAAGGATCGCAATAACGTGGAATACTTTGGCGGCAAATCCCATTCTGTGGAGAAGACCACGCGTGTGAAGGCGCGGGTGAAGGCCCATGCTCTCAGGGAGCTAATCGAGAGCAAGGATAAGGTGCTGATTATGGGACATCACCTAAGCGATGTGGACAGTATCGGCGCGGCTATCGGGGTCTACAGGGCAGCTAACATTTCTGGAAAGAAGGCGCATATCGTATTGGATACGATTATCGGTTCGATAAAGCCGCTGATAGAGCGCTTTAAGGAGAGCGCTGACTATGATGAGGACTTGTTTATAAGCTGCGAACGGGCGAGGGAATTGCTAAATGATCATACCGTCGTGGTTGTGGTGGATGTGAATCGTCCAAATCTGACGGAGTGCCCGGAGCTTTTAAAGAAGGCAAAACATGTAGTCATATTAGATCATCACCGCCAGACCAGCGAGAGGATTGAGAATGCAGTGCTATCCTACGTAGAGCCATACGCCAGCTCAGCCTGTGAGATGGTGGCGGAGATCCTTCAATATTACGAGGATGGTATCCGCATTAACAGTCTGGAGGCAGACGCCATGTATGCCGGCATAGTTATCGACACGGATCATTTTAAGAGCAAGACAGGCATTAGAACCTTTGAGGCTGCAGCCTTCTTAAGAAGAAACGGCGCCGATGTGACGAGGGTGCGAAAGATGTTTAGGGAGGATATGCAGGATTACAAGATTCGGGCGAGTGCTATCCATGAGGCCCAGATTTTTATGGACACCTTTGCCATCAGCTTTTGTGGCGGCGAGAGCATTGAGAGCATGAATGTGGTGGCGGCTCAGACAGCGAATGAGCTTCTAAATATCAGAGGTATCCAGGCAAGCTTTGTCTTAGCGGAGTTTGAGGACAAGATTTATATCAGTGCCCGCTCCATTGATGAAGTAAATGTTCAGGTTGTCATGGAAAAGCTCGGGGGCGGCGGCCATATGAGCATTGCAGGCGCACAGGTGTCTGGAAAAACACTTGATGAAGCAAAGCAGATGCTGATGGATACCATTGCCAAGATGAGAGAAAGCGGAGCGATCTAGGCTTTAGGAGGAAAAATGGAAGTAATTTTATTAGAGGATGTAAAATCAGTTGGAAAAAAAGGGGATAAGGTTAAGGTAAGCGACGGCTATGCCAGAAATATGCTTCTGCCCAAGAAGCTTGCGGTGACGGTGAACGCGAAGAGTTTAAACGACTTAAAGGTGCAAAAGCTACGCGAAGAAAAGGAGGCAAAGGAGAGGCTTGAGGCTGCTAAGGCGCTTAAAAGCCGGATTGAGGAAAAGCCTGTCACTGTAGCTGTAAAGACGGGTGAGGGCGGACGTATATTTGGTTCCGTATCCACAAAGGAAATTGCAGGCGCGGTAGAAAAGCAGTTAGGATTTACATTTGATAAGAAAAAGATGCAGCTAGATGAGCCTATCAAGTCCCTTGGGACGGTTATTATTCCGGTAAAGCTGCACAAGGACGTCACAGCAAAGCTTACGGTAAAGGTTACTGAGGGCTAAGGAGTAGCTATGGAGGAACAGCTTATCAAACGGGTAATGCCTCACGATGCGGAGGCGGAGCAGGCCGTTATTAGCTCAATGCTGATGGACAGGGACGCCATTGTGGCGGTGATGGACATCATCACAGCACAGGATTTTTATCATCAGCAGTACGGAGTTGTCTTTGAGGCGATGACAGAGCTTTTCAATGAAGGAAAACCTGTGGATATGGTGACGCTTTTGACACGCCTTAGAGAAAAGGATGTTCCGCCCGAGATAGGGTCGCTCGATTTCCTGCGGAGCTTTTTGAGCTCAGTGCCCATATCATCAAACGCCAAATATTATGCGAATATCGTCTACGAAAAAGCCATGCTGCGGCGTCTGATAAAGATGAACGAGGAGATTGCCAATACCTGTTATCTGGGAAGGGAAAAGCTGGAGGATATCTTAGGGGCGACGGAAAAGAGGGTATTTGACCTGCTCCAGAGCGGGAAAACGGGCACATTTACTCCCATTGATGAGGTTATGTCAAATGTGATTGACACTATTGACAGAGCGTCAAGGAGCGCGAGCTCTGTAACGGGTCTTGCCACTGGCTTTGCGGATTTGGATATAAAAACCTCCGGACTTCAAAAGTCCGATCTAATTCTGATAGCAGCCCGTCCTTCCATGGGAAAGACGGCTTTTGTGCTGAATTTAGCCCAGCATGTGGCGGTGCGCCATGCCCACACCACTGCGATTTTCAGCCTCGAGATGAGCAAGGAACAGCTGGTAAACCGACTTCTATCAATGGAGTCAGGGGTGGAGAGCATGAAGCTCAGGAACGGAAAGCTTACGGAAAATGACTGGGCGGAGGTGGTTGAAAGCTCTGGCGTGATTGCACAGTCCTCACTTGTCATTGACGATACGCCAGGTATCTCCATTGGAGAGCTTAGATCAAAGTGTAGAAAGCTGAAGTTAGAGAAAAAGCTGGAGTTGGTGATTATCGATTATCTTCAGCTTATGAGTGGAAGTAACAGAAGAAGCGAGAGCAGACAGCAGGAGATATCTGATATATCAAGATCATTAAAGGCACTGGCTAGGGAAATTCAAACGCCTGTGATCGCGCTTTCGCAGCTTAGCCGTGCCTGTGAGACAAGGCCGGATCATCGGCCGATGCTTTCTGATTTGCGAGAATCAGGTGCCATTGAGCAGGATGCGGATGTGGTTATGTTCCTTTACAGAGATGATTATTATAATAAGGATACGGAGAAGAAAAATATAGCTGAGGTAATTCTTGCAAAACAGAGAAACGGTCCTATCGGTACCGTGGAGCTGGCATGGCTGCCGGATCGGACGAAGTTTGCAAATTTAGAGCCAGCGGGCAGGGCTCACCAGTAACGTAAAATAAAAAAGGCAGGTTCGCGAAAATGAACCTGCCTTTTTTGGCTCTCTTTTACGGAGAGGTTATGCCTCCGGTGCAATTGCGCTAACAGGGCAAGCGCCAGCGCAGGCACCGCAATCGATGCATAAGCTCTTATCGATCTCAAACTGACCGTCTCCCATCGAGATTGCTCCTACGGGACATTGTCCCTCGCATGTACCGCAGCAGATACATGCATCACTGATTACATATGCCATTTTAAAGTCCTCCTTGTATGTATTCAGACTAAATCGGCAAAAGCCGATAAGCTTAACACTGATTGTTATTTTCCTCTGCCTGTGCGTTTAGCTGGGCCTTTTTGGCCTTCCATGAGGAGAGGATTATCTCTCTTGCGTTGATTGCATCCTGGTTTGTCAGAGCGGGTACGCCGTCAAGCACATAGTCCATACCAAGCCTCTCGTATTTTGATATGCCCATGGTGTGATAGGGCAGAACGTCCAGAGCCTTGATATTGTGAAGCTCTGCAAGAAAAGCTCCAAGACGCTCTAAGGGCTCCTTTTCATAGGTGATGCCCGGAACGATGACGTGGCGGATCCACACAGGGAACTGCTTATCGCTTAAATAGCGGGCAAATGCTAAAATACCTGTGTTTGGCTGGCTTGTCAGCTTTTTGTGCTCCTCATTGTCGATATGCTTGATGTCAAGCATGATGAGATCTGTGGAGGCTAAAAGCCTGTCCAGCTTTTCCATAAAGGCAGGACTCTCGGCGTTAAAGACTATACCCGAGGTGTCAAGGCAGGTGTGTATGCCTTTTTCCTTTGCCTTTTCATAGAGCTCTATCAGAAAGTCCATCTGAAGCATGGGCTCGCCGCCAGTGGTTGTGAGCCCGCCGCCCTTATAGAATTCCTTGCATGAGTCATACTCCGCAAGAAGATCCTCTGCGCTTCTAAGGGTTCCGCCGTTTACATCCCAAGTGTCCGGGTTATGACAATATTGGCATCTCATGGGACAGCCCTGAAAGAAAATAACAAATCTTGTTCCCGGTCCGTCCACAGTGCCAAAGGACTCTGTTGAGTGAATGCGTCCTAGCATAAAATACTCCTAAAACAAAAGAGATAAATAAAGACCATCCCCTGTCACAAGTGACAGAGGACGGCAAATTACATTTAAATTGTGTCCATTACAGAGCCTGATGGAAAGTACGTGAAATCACGTCGTCCTGCTGCTCTTTTGTCAATTTGATGAAGTTTACTGCGTAACCGGATACACGGATGGTCAGCTGAGGGTATTTCTCAGGATGAGCCTGTGCGTCCAGCAATGTGTCTCTGTTGAGCACGTTTACATTAAGATGATAGCCGCCCTTCTCAGAATAGCCATCTAACAAACCGATTAAATTATCTACCTGTTGTGCACTGATTGCCATAATAGTTACCTCCTTTTTTGATAAAATTTTACTGATTGTCCTCGTCATGATCCATGCCATGCATCAGGGTGGGTGTCTCACAGGGCATGACCTTTGAACCGCAGGTGCTGCAGCCATATGTCTTTACATCCTTGGACTGCGCGTTTGGATCATTGACGTCCAGATTAACATGGCCACCGCCGGTAGCCATGAAACCATCCAGCATTGCGACAATGTCATCTATATTTTTGTTTTTCTGATCCATATCTGCCTCCTAAATGACAAACGGGGAAAAACTTATTTTGTAAGATCGATATCCAAATCGCCTGCAAATACCATATCATCCTTTCCGAGAGCGCCGGGGATGATTGAGAAGGTATTGGAGATACCATCCTGTGCGTCCGAGAAAGGAATCTTTGCAACGGATGCGAGGGATGCTGCAGCACCATGTGTATCGCGGCCGTGGAGCGGGTTAGCGCCGGGCGCGAAGGGCTGTCCTGCCTTTCTTCCGTCAGGAGTGTTTCCTGTTGCCTTGCCATATGTTACATTGGAAGTGATGGTAAGGATGGAAGTTGTAGGAATACCATCTCTGTAGGTGTAGTTGCTTCTTACATAGTTCATAAATGTTGTAACGATATCTGTCGCGATCTCGTCTACGCGGTCATCGTTGTTGCCATACTTAGGGAAATCACCCTCAATCTGATAATCAACTGCAAGACCGGACTCGTCACGAATTACCTTAACCTTTGCATACTTGATAGCGGATAAGGAGTCTGCAACGATGGACAGACCAGCGATACCTGTTGCGAAGTATCTCTTGACAACTCTGTCGTGGAGAGCCATCTGTACTTTCTCGTAGCAGTACTTGTCATGCATGTAGTGGATGATGTTCAGTGTATTTACATACAGAGCAGCCTGCCACTTCATCATGTCGTTGAACTTCTCCATAACCTCGTCATAATCAAGGTAGTCGGATGTGATAGGCCTGTACTTAGGACCTACCTGTACGTGTGTCTTCTCGTCGATACCGCCGTTGATAGCGTACAGCAGGCACTTAGCAAGGTTTGCACGAGCGCCGAAGAACTGCATCTCCTTACCGCAAACCATGGAGGATACGCAGCAAGCGATAGCGTAGTCATCACCGTGGATGGGTCTCATAAGATCATCGTTTTCATACTGTACAGAAGATGTCTTGATGGAAATCTCAGCACAGAACTTCTTCCAGCCAAGGGGAAGTCTTGTGGACCACAAAACTGTCATGTTTGGCTCGGGAGCAGCGCCAAGGTTGTTTAAGGTGTTTAAGAAACGGAAGGAGGTCTTTGTTACAAGGGTTCTTCCGTCAACGCCCATACCGCCGAGGGACTCAGTTACCCAAACCGGGTCACCAGCAAAGATCTGGTTGTACTCAGGTGTACGAGCGAACTTCACGCAGCGCAGCTTCATCACGAAGTGATCAACAAACTCCTGGATCTCCTCCTCGGTGAAGGTACCGTTCTTTAAGTCGCGCTCAGCGTAGATGTCGAAGAAGGTGGATGTACGTCCGAGGGACATAGCCGCACCGTTCTGCTCCTTAACAGCTGCAAGATATCCGAAGTAGGTAGCCTGAATAGCTTCCTGTACGTTTCTTGCAGGCTTTGAGATGTCGCAGCCATAGATCTGAGCCAGCTTCTTTAACTCGCCGAGAGCTCTGATCTGCTCGGAAATTTCCTCGCGGTTGCGGATAACGTCCGGCAGCATGGTTCCGGTTCCGCAGATGTCCTTCTGAACTTCCTTGTCCTCGATCAGGCGGTCAATACCGTAAAGAGCAACTCTACGATAGTCGCCGATGATACGGCCACGGCCGTAAGCGTCCGGAAGACCTGTGATGATGTGGTTTGTACGAGCAACACGCATCTCCTTGGTGTAAGCGTCAAAAACGCCGTTGTTGTGTGTCTTCCTGTGGGTTGTGAAGAACTCAACGATCTCCGGATCTACCTCATATCCGTTGTCGGAGCAAGCCTTCATAGCCATACGGATACCGCCGTAAGGCTGCAGAGATCTCTTAAAAGGCTTATCTGTCTGGAAGCCTACGATCTTCTCAAGATCCTTATTTAAATAACCAGCGCCGTGGGATGTGATGGTGGAGACAAGCTTTGTGTCCATATCAAGCACACCGCCGGCTTCACGCTCCTGCTTGGTCAGGTCCATAACCTGTGCCCAGAGGGTGTTTGTAGCTTCTGTAGGTCCGCTTAAGAATGAAGCGTCACCCTCGTAAGGGGTGTAATTCTTTTGAATGAACTCTCTTACGTCGATAGCTTTTTCCCATTTGCCACCTACGAAACCTTGCCATTCTTCTCTCATGATATTCCTCCTAAAAATAGTGTTTATTTATGTAGAAATGCCTGAGGCATTCGGCTTTTAGGATCAGCGGTTTAAGCCCATTTGAGCATGCTCATAAGTGGGAAAAAACCTCTAGAGCTTGACATCATTATATATGTTTTTTCGGACTTTCGTCAATCGTTTTTTGTACCTAATTGTATACAATGTGCACAAGAATACAAAGGAGATAATTGGTGTTTGAGCATATCAAATACAGCGTAATTGGAGAAAAATTATCCAAAATGACTATAAAACAGAACAAATTTTGCCGGATATATCCACAACAGAAGCTCTTTTCTTGACGGCTGATAAAATTCCCCGGGATATCGCGCTAAAAAACGGTGAGAAAATAAGGAAAGACAGATGAGAAAGGCAGTTGTATTTTCTTAGATACAAGGCTTTTAGTTGCATTATAGATTAAAATGGGATATAATTTGTGGCACGAAAGATCCCGTGGGCAGCAAAGCTCATGGCTACTGCTTACCGACATCAAAAAAGACTTTTAGGAGGATTAATATAATGGTAAATAAGGATACTAAGATTGGTGAGTTATTGCAGATTGACGTTGGAACAGCGCCTATTCTCATGGCTGCAGGAATGCACTGTTTGGGATGCCCTGCGTCTCAGGCGGAGACCATAGAGGAGGCAGCTATGGTTCACGGACTGGAGGCACAGGAGCTTGTGGATGAGATAAACCGCTATCTGGAAAAGAAGCAGACGCAGGAGGCATAGAATTTGATATGCCAAAATTTTATGAGCCGGAAGTGCTGGCGCATTTGCAAAAGCTGGAGATGATGATTCTCGCAGACTTTAGAAAAATTTGCGATGAGAACCATCTGACATATTTTGGCTACGCGGGAACCGGCATCGGAGCTTTGCGCCATAAGGGCTATATACCCTGGGATGATGACATCGATATCTCCATGCCAAGAAAGGATTACGAGACCTTCATGAGGCTTGTGACCGAGCAGATGGGGGATAAGTACGAGGTGCTAAACACAGAGCGCGATATAAACTTCCCCCTTGCTACCACAAGGCTGGTGCTAAAAGGAACGAAGTTTAGGGAATATTCCATGAAGGATGTGGACTGTAACTGGGGGGTTTTTTTAGATCTGTACGCTTTAGATAACGCGGCGGATAACTGGTTGGCATACCAGCTGCAGATGTGGAGCGCGTGGTTTTGGGGGAAGCTTTTGATATTAAGAAGCATACCAAGACCGTATCTATACATCCATGGGATTACCGCTAAGCTTGTGACGGCGGCGTGTATTGCGGTCCATCACGGGATGAAGGCTTTAGGTATCTCAAAGGAATGGCTTTACAAAAAGCGTGAGCGGGCAAACCGGCGCTATGAAGATAAGGAAACGAAGAGGATTGCCTATTTTTGCGATCCACTTCCGTATACTAACACGTTTAGCAAATCGGATATATATCCGCTTCGCTATCTTCCCTTTGAGGACGGGGTATTGCCCTTTCCCAACAACCTGGAGAAGCTTTTGACAAAGATGTACGGGGATTACATGACGCCGCCGCCGGTGGAAAAGAGAAAGACCCACTATCCCTATGAGCTGGATTTTGGGCCATATCCCATGGAGACGGAAGAAAAAAGGAGCCTTAATCCTTAATGAAGGCTCGGCAGTAGACATATAGGAGAGGTATTATGGCACAGCCCTATGAATTGACTATACTGATGCCCTGCCTTAACGAGGCGGAGACGCTGGAAGTATGTATAAAAAAGGCTAAAACCTTTTTGGAGACTGAGCATGTAAATGGGGAAATTTTGATCGCGGATAATGGAAGCACCGATGGCTCCCAGGAGATAGCAAAAAGCTGTGGTGCCCGTGTGGTAGACGTTTCAGAGCGTGGCTACGGCGCGGCTCTCATTGGAGGCTGCAACGCTGCCTTAGGAGAGTATGTGATTATGGGGGATGCGGATGACAGCTATGATTTTTTGCATCTGATGCCGTTTTTGGAAAAGCTGCGCGAGGGATATGACCTGGTGATGGGAAACCGCTTCAAGGGTGGCATCACAAAGGGAGCCATGCCGCCGCTGCATCGCTACATCGGAAATCCGGTGTTAAGCTTTATCGGGCGGCTTTTTTATAAGTGCGACATAGGAGATTTTCACTGCGGCCTTAGAGGATATAGAAGGGAAGCTATCTTAAATATCGGTCTTAGAACTACCGGCATGGAGTATGCCAGTGAGATGGTGGTAAAAGCCACCCTCTACAAGCTGAAAATCACGGAGGTTCCAACCACCCTATCCCCAGACGGCAGGAGCCGCGCGCCGCATCTAAGGAGCTTTCATGACGGCTGGCGTCATTTGAAATTTTTGCTGATGCACAGCCCCAGCTGGCTCTTCTTATATCCCGGTATCTTTTTCGTGGCTCTGGGAGCGATTTTGATGCTGGTGATGGCAGCGGGAACGCTATATATTGGAAACGTGGGATTTGACATTAACACCATGCTCTATGCCGCGGCCATGCTGATGATAGGTGTAAACACCATTTTCTTTAACGCCTTTACAAAGACCTACGCGCAGGTGACGGGCTTTATCCCCATGGGTGAGGAGAAAAAAGGTTTTATGACGGTTGACAGGGGGATTCTTTTTGGCTTCATACTGTTTTTGGTGGGACTGATACTCACCATTGCGGCTCTTGTAAGCTGGAATGAGAGCGAATTTGGCGCTTTAGATCCAAAGGAGACTATGCGTCTTACCATTCCCGCCGTCACATGCATGGTGGTGGGCATTCAGATCATATTCTCAAGCTTTTTTATAGGGATTTTAAAAATCCGACATAAATAACATTTGCCGGGATGGGAGATAAGAACAGGTTTTTAAAGAGGGGGATGATTAATGAAGAGACAGCCTTTGGTTAGTATCTGCATACCAGCCTACAACAGTGAGAAATATATTTTAAAGACTGTGGAGCATGCCTTAAATCAGACCTGGAAGAATTTAGAGGTGCTGGTTGTGGATGACGCCTCTACGGATAAAACTGTGGAGATATTAAAAACCATAAAGGATCCGCGCTTTCGCTATTATGTGAATGAGAAAAACATAGGAATGACCGATAACTGGAATAGGTGTGTGTGCCGCTGCAAGGGAGAGTATATAAAGCTTCTGCCCGCGGATGACATACTCTACCCCGACTGTGTGGCAAGAAGCGTTCCTTATCTTATGCGCCATCCGGATATCACCCTGGTGATAACCGGCACAGATCTGATAAACGATGAGGGGCAGATAAGGGGGCGCTACGCTCATTGGCCCGTTCGGGGAGTTTTTAATGGGACGAAGATGGCAAAAGCCTCCATCCTGCTTAACAATTTTTTTGGAAACCCAGTGTGTGCGATGTTTCGGAAGAAAGATTTTGAAGCCACAGGCGGATTTGATGAGGACATTCCGTATATCTTAGACTTTGATTTGTGGCTGGGGCTGGCATCCATGGGCAGGGTCGCTGTTGAGACAAAGAGCATGAACGCCTTTAGGGTGCGAAGCGACTCAAACACCGGAAAGCTTGTTGGGAAGGGCGGCGCGGACTATACCAGAGAGCATATGCGCCTTATGTATAAGCATCTGCGCTGGGGGCATTTTTATTTAAGCCATGCACAGCAGCTTTTTAGCATCACCTGGAGGTGGCTTAGGAACTGGGTTATCGCAGCCTATATCCGCGTTTCTGCATAAGAACAGTTTAGGTCCAGCCACCGTCCAGGGTGATTATCTGTCCGGTGAGATAATCCGTGGCGTTAAGGAGCATGAGCACAAGTTCGGCTACCTCCTCGGGGCGACCTGCACGTCCGGCGGGAATCGTCTCATAAAGGGCTTCAAGTTCCTCCGTTAAGAGATGGGAGTTCATGTTCGTATCTATCAGACCGCACGAGATGGCGTTTACCGGAATGTGGCTTGGAGCAAGCTCCTTTGCCAATGCTTTAGTAAAGGCGTTTATGCCGCCCTTGCTTGCAGAGTAGACCGCCTCGCATGAGGCCCCAACCGCTCCCCAGACGGAGGAGATGTTAATAATCCTTGGGAGGTTTTGGCTCTTTAACAGATCCGGTATCACCATGGCGCATAAGCTAATGGCGGAGGTGAGGTTTGTAGAGAGAACAGTCTCAATCTGAGTGGGCGTCATATCCTGTAAAAGACCGATATGGGAGATACCGGCATTGTTTATCAAGACGTCAACTCCGCTAAAATGTCGGTGTATTTCTTCAAACATTTGGCGCCTGTCAGCCTCTGAGGAGACATCTCCGACAAGCGCTAAGACACGCGCATTTTTTCTTTGTAGCAGATCTTTCGTTTCACGAAGATGGGGATCATCATGCCTGCTGTTAATGATCAGGTTTAGAGGCTTTTCTTCCATATAACAATGCTCTGCGATGCCAAGGGCGATGGCTTTGCCGATGCCTTTGCTTGCGCCGGTAACCCAGATGGTTGTGCTCATGGTGTTTCCTCCGGTATTTTTAGATAGTAACTTCAGTATAATTAAAAAAGATAAATAGTCAATAAGGCGTTTTTTTGATGCCTTAGAGGGGAGTTTTATGTACGATACGATCATAATCGGATCAGGGCCTGCAGGTCTTGCTGCCGCCATTTACGGAGCGCGGGCAGAGCTGTCTTTTATCGTTATCGAGAAGGAGCCTGTAGGGGGCGGGCAGATCATCAACACTTATGAAGTTGACAACTACCCGGGACTGTATCATATAAACGGCTTTGATCTGGGACAGACCCTAAGCGATCATGCTAAAAAGTTGGGAGCTACCTTTGTTGAGACTAAGGTCGAAAGAATTGAGAAGACAGAAAACGGATTTTTAATACACTGTGAAAATGAAAGCTATGAGACAAAAACGGTTAT
The DNA here is from genome assembly GCA_964648695.1 of uncultured Lachnospiraceae bacterium. GTDB lineage: Bacteria > Bacillota > Clostridia > Lachnospirales > Lachnospiraceae > UBA4292. The sequence goes on from CAZYLH010000025.1 coordinate 13,996, forward strand.
TTTGGCCACCGGAGCGCGCAATAGTCTACTGGGGGTCAAAGGGGAGAAAGAGCTGACCGGCAGGGGCGTTTCATACTGCGCTACATGTGACGGTGCTTTTTACAGGGGGAAGGAGGTGGCTGTTGTTGGCGGCGGAGATGTCGCCGTGGAGGACGCCATCTTTCTTGCAAGGATGTGCAAGAAGGTCTATCTCATCCATCGCCGTGACAGCCTGCGTGCTGCAAAGGTTCTTCAAAAGCAGCTTTTTTCATTGGAAAACGTGGAAGTTTTATGGGACAGCAATGTGACGGAAATTTGCGGCAAGGATGGGCTAGAGGAAATCATAGTGAGCAATAAATCCGGTGATGAGGTAGAATTGTCTGTCTCGGGCGTCTTTATAGCTGTTGGAACTGTGCCTGAGAGTGAGCTTTTTGCAGGCTTATGTAAAAAGGATGAAAAGGGCTACGTGATCGCGGATGAGAGCGGCGCTACAAGTACGCCGGGGCTCTTTGTGGCGGGGGATGTTAGGACAAAGGCACTTCGCCAGGTAATAACAGCAGCGGCAGACGGAGCCAATGCGATACAGAGCGTTGAGCAATATCTTCTTAAGAATCAGTAATGGAAGCTGGAAAGAACAGAAAAATATTATATTTTTGTAAATAATCCCTTGACAAAGAAAAATGGCTTTGTTAGAATATCTCTGTAACAAACTGTAACATTTTTGTAATAAATTGATATGGTTAATCAGCAGGTTTAATAATAGATGTTTTTTTGATGGAAAGCAGGTTTTAAATAATGAGGAAAGGATATACGATTGCAGCACTTGGATTAGCGATAACTATGAGCGTGGGACTGTTCCAAACTTCTGGAGCATCTGGAATTGTCAGCGCGGAGACATCAATCGCAGGCGCAAGCCTTGCGTTAGAACAATATAATGTGGACACAGAGATACAGGATGCGGTTCTTGCATTGCTGTTTGGAAACGAGGAGGAGACAGAGGAAGAGGAGACGGAGACGTCTGCTCCCACAGCTACACTGTATGCTGTGGCAAATTCTGGCAACTATGTCAGAGTTCGCAGCGTTCCCTCCACTGAGGATGATTCCACAATCGTCGGCAAAATGTATGACGGTGCGGTTGCGATAATTCAGGATTCGGTTGAGGGTGAGGACGGTACATGGTATCTGATCTCATCCGGAAGCGTGGAAGGCTATGTAAAAGCGGATTTCTTTATCGTCGGCACTGAGGAAGATTCTGCCATCGCAAGCTACTTTAATCTTATTGGTACTGTATCCAGCACCACCGCAGGTTTATATGTTAGAAGCGGCCCTTCAGTGGAGACAGAGGCTATCACAATGCTGGGCGCAGGAACGCAGATGGTTATCCTCGGCGAGGAGGGGGATTTTTACTATATCCAGATTGATGCGACGTGCGTGGGTTATGTGCATAAGGACTATGTAGATGTGACAAAGACCTATACGCAGGCCATTTCCCTATCGGAGGAGCGTCTCTTAGCAGAACAGGAATATGAGAGTCAGCATGTGGCGGACAGCACACAGACAGAGGTCGTGGCTGAGGAGCCTGTCACAGAGGTCGAGACTGCGGCACCGGTAACGGAGACGGAGACGGCTGCGGCTACTACAGAGACCGTATCAGAGGTTACACTCGTAGGTGTTCAGGCATCATATAACGGTGGAACCAAGTATGTTGGAGATACGGTAAGCGGAGCTGAGCTGACGGTAAGAGGTGTGTACAGTGACGGCTCTACCTATGCGGTTGACGGATGGGGCTGTGCACAGGTTGGTGTGGCGCTTTCAGAAGGAACAAACACCTTTGTGGTTGTGTATAACGGTTATGAGACCTCCTTCACAGTTGAGGCGGTTGCGAATACTACAACAACGACGGATACAAACTCAGAGCTTCGCTCAGCCATAGTGAATTATGCGATGCAGTTCTTAGGAAATCCTTACGTCTACGGAGGAACGGATCTGGTAAATGGAGCGGACTGCTCAGGTTTTACGATGGGAGTATACGCTTACTTTGGTATAGACATTACCCGTACATCTCGCTCACAGGCTGCGGCGGGAACGGAGATTTCGCTCTCAGACGTTCAGCTTGGTGATTTAGTGTTCTACACAGATGTGTCGACAGGTGTAATCGGACATGTTGGAATCTATATCGGTGATGGAAAGATCATCCACGCTGCAAGTGAGGCGCTTGGTATCTGCATTTCCGATATGTATTATCGACAGCCGTACAAGGCGGTTACATTCCTTAATTAGTTAAAAACAAAAGTGATTGGGCTGTGGTATTGATGATCAGGGGATCATGAATGCAACAGCCCTTTTTTGCAAAAAAAGAGCTGCCACACTAAAAATTAGTGCGACAGCTCATTGCCCAGCTTATTTTCAGAGGGCGCTTTATTCAAATGTTGGCTCGATCAGTCCGAACGCTCCGTCCTTTCTCTTATATACAACATTTACCTCATCGCTCTGGTCGTTGCAGAAAACATAAAAGTTATGGCCCAAAAGCTCCATCTGCAGGCATGCCTCCTCGGCGTTCATGGGTTTGATTCCAAATCTTTTTGTCTTTACAATTTTTATCTCGTTGGAGTCATCGTAATCCTCATCTATATAGGTTTTGGTAAAGCTTCCTGTCTGCCATTTGGTCGTCAGCTTTGTCTTATATTTCTTTAGCTGGCGCTCTATAGTTTCCTCCACTAAATCGATGGATACATACATGTCAGTGCTCGTCTGCTCCGCGCGGATTGTGCTTCCCTTAACAGGTATTGTAACCTCTATCTTCTGGCGATCCTTCTCTACGCTTAATGTAATCTGTGCCTCTGTTTCCTCTGTGAAATAGCGCTCCAGCTTGCCGATCTTATCAACGACAGCGCTTTTTAACCCCTCTGTTATCTCAATATTTCTTCCACTGATAATGTATTTCATATTCTGTCCACTGCAGTGGTTTCGTGCTCTGCCTCCTCACAGCTGGGGTGAATATCCGACTGCATTTTTCCTTTCGATTTATTGGTTCCCCCATATTTACGCACTTTTAGGATGAAATCATTTTAACATACCACCAATAAATAGTCAATTTTATTTGCATTTATTTTTAAGAGTTCTGACAATATTTATCCACAAAACAATTCTGCACGAATAGGAAAAGAGCGTATATATAAGAGTTATCCACCAAAACATGCTTTCTATTGGTGGATAGAGTGGATAACTCCGTTTAAACCCTAAAATAAAGGGGGAAAGCGATGTGGATAACTCGGCGAAAAAAACATTGACAAAAGTGGACAAAATTTGACATATACTATTTGGATAGATTCGTTTTAAAAGGGCCTCAAATCGTGTGAAAATTATGATGAAAACAAGGCGCTTATGTGTAAGCTCATGTGAGTGATAGACGCTTGGGGCCTGGCACCGAAACAGCTCTGAAGAATAAAAACTTTTCGCAAAAAAAAGATCAGAAAATCTTTGCTTT
>CAZYLH010000026.1:0-1803 GCA_964648695.1 uncultured Lachnospiraceae bacterium
GAGAGTAGAAATGGGCAGAGCTACTCGGTAGGTAGGTAGGTAGGTAGGTAGGTAGTAACATTGTCGCTCTTGCCGCCATGCTTGTCAAGCCCCCTCTGCACAAATAATCATACATATACACCGTAACATAAAACCCGCTTTTTTTCAAGGCGGGGTTTTCAAAATTTATCCAAGATTATACTATTTCCCCAGTAGCTTATGATAGTTTTGCCGCCTTTTGCATGGCGTCAAGCTCCTCTTTTAGGCATGTAAGGATCTGATCCTCCGGCACCTTTTTTATGATCTCTCCGCGGCGGATCAAAAGCCCCTCTCCGTTTCCACCCGCAACGCCAAGGTCTGCCTCCCTTGCCTCTCCGGGGCCGTTTACCACGCATCCCATAACCGCAAGCTTTATGTCAAGGTCATATCCCACCGCCAGCGTTTCCACGGCGTTTGCCAGGCCGATAAGGTCAATCTGGGTCCTTCCGCACGTTGGGCATGAGACGATCTCTATTCCTCCCTTTCTAAGCCCTAAGGTTCTTAGAATAATCTTTGCGCTCTTAATCTCCTCCACCGGATCCCCTGTGAGGGATACCCTGATTGTATCCCCGATACCCTGTGACAGGATAAGCCCAAGCCCAAGCGCGGACTTTATATTGCCTGAGATAAGCGTGCCAGCCTCCGTTATGCCAACATGTAAGGGGTGATCCGTCTTTGGTGCCAGAAGCTCGTGCGCACGCACGCACATCTGTACATCAGATGACTTTATGCTGATGACCAGATTGTCATAACCCATCTGCTCAATCTGACTCACCTTGTCAAGCGCACTCTCAACAAGCCCCTCCTCTGTAACGCCCCCGTATTTTTTTACAAGATTTTTTTCAAGCGAGCCGCTGTTTACCCCCACTCTGATGGGAATTTTCGCTTCCTTTGCAGCGTCCACAACCGCCTGCATCTTTCCCCTATCACCGATATTTCCGGGATTTATCCGTATCTTATCCGCGCCGTTTTCTATGGCTGCGATCGCCATCTTATAATCAAAATGGATATCTGCAACTACGGGTATGTGGATCTGGCTCTTAATCTTAGCAAGCGCCCTGGCTGCATCCAGTGTAGGGACAGTGCATCTTACAATCTCACAGCCCGCTTTTTCAAGGCGCAGGATCTGCTTAACCGTCGCATCCACATCCTCTGTCCTGGTGTTTGTCATCGACTGGATAAGTATGGGATTTCCCCCGCCTATCAGCCTGTCTCCTATGCGCACCATTCTTGTGTTATCTCTATACATAAGCCTCTCCCGTATTGCTTAACCGCCTTTTAACCCGTAATTATGATACATACGGATTATTTTAAATCCTGCCTCAAACACCTAAATTCTTCCTAAAACAATCTTCGTATATCGTTAAACATCACAATAACCATCAAAAGGAGCAGGAATAATAATCCCGCGATATGCACATATCCTTCCTTAGTCTTATCAACAGGCTTGCCTCTTACCAGCTCTATTATCAAAAACAGAAGCCTTCCCCCGTCCAAAGCCGGTATGGGGAGCAGATTCATAACGCCGACGTTTGCGCTAAAGAGAACGCAGAGGTTTGCGAGGTTTAAAAAGACATATAAAGCGCCGTCTTCCTTACTCGCCTCGACCGTCTCATCCACGATGTCAACGATTCTCACAGGCCCTCCAAGATCGTCTAAACCTGCCTGTCCTGTAAACAGCATTACAAGGCTCTTATAAGTCAGCTTGATCCAGTACCAGACCTCGTTTAATCCATATCCCAGGGTTTCTAATGTTCCCACCCTCGTCCTTGAGAGGTTCCAGCT
>CAZYLH010000026.1:1903-8898 GCA_964648695.1 uncultured Lachnospiraceae bacterium
GCAAAGATAATGGCTATCCGCGCCCAGACGGATTTTGTCTGAAAGGAGCCCTCCTCATCAGCTTCTTCTAAGCTTTCCGGATCCGCAATACCGTTATCATCGCCCTGCATCATGCAGGCTCCCCCTAGGGGGATTGCCCTAAGAGCGTAGCGGGTGCCGTTTTTCACCCTGCTAAAGATAACCGGGCCCATTCCTATGGAAAACTCCACCACCGTGACCCCGTTTTTCTTTGCGACAATAAAATGCCCAAACTCGTGAAACAGGATGATGAGTCCCAGCATGATAAGTCCAAATATGATGCTGTACCAATTACTCAAGTTTCTGTCCTCCGGTCAATAAAAGTTCGTCCACGCGCCGCTGGGTTTCCAAAATCTGGTCCACATCGGGATTATCTATAAATGGTATTTTCTCACACGCCTGCTCTATCATCTCAGTAATCTGAAGAAATGAAATTTTGCCATCTAGAAATGCCGCAACCGCCCTCTCATTTGCTGCGTTAAACACTGTCGGAAGGTTTCCTCCCGCCTTTCCTACCTCATATGCAAGGCGAAGCGCTCTAAAGGTCTCTAAATCAGGCTTCTCAAAAGAAATCTGTGATAGCTTTTTTAAGTCAAGCCGCTCTGTGCCCTGTACGATGCGTCTCTTCGGATACAAAAGCGCATACTGGATTGGCAGCTTCATATCCGCCGTCCCAAGCTGGGCAAGTATCGCTCCGTCTACAAACTCCACCATCGAGTGTATGATCGACTGCGGCTGAATGATGACCTGAATTTTGTCATACTCCACCCCAAAAAGCCATTTTGCCTCCATCACCTCCAAACCCTTGTTCACCATGGTGGATGAGTCGATTGTAATCTTTGCGCCCATACTCCAGTTTGGGTGATTTAGGGCGTCCTTGACCGTAACATTTTTTAGCTCCTCCCTCTTTTTCCCCCTAAAGGGCCCTCCGGATGCGGTCAGGATGAGCTTGTAAATCTCAGATTTTTCCTGGCCTTTAAGGCACTGGAAGATAGCGGAATGCTCGCTGTCAACAGGAAGGATTTCTACCCCCATCCTCTTAGCCAGCGGCATTATCAAATGTCCGGCGCACACCAGAGTTTCCTTATTTGCTAGGGCAATGTCTTTTTTTGCATTTATGGCTGCGATTGTGGGTCTGATACCTATCATTCCGACTATCGCCGTCACCACCATATCTATCTCAGAAAGGGTGGTGATTTGAATAAGCCCATCCATCCCAGACAATATCCTAACATTTAAATCGCGCGTTCTCTCCCTAAGGACCATCGCATCGCTTTCGCTGTAAAGATGTGCGTATTTTGGATGAACTTCGCGCATCTGTTTTTCTAGTAAATCAATATTTTTTCCCGCCGCTAGGGCGATTATCTCTATCTCCTCCGGGTAGGCTTTTGCAACCTCAAGTGTCTGAGTTCCGATAGAGCCTGTAGAGCCTAAGACTGTTATTTTTCTCATAACAACTTCCTTTATTATCTACTATATCTACGTCCTATATCCGCTGCAACAGATAAGCCACAAAATACAAAACCGGAGCGCAAAATACAATACTGTCAAACCGATCCATAATCCCGCCATGTCCCGGGATCCAGTTCCCATAATCCTTGACATTATGATTTCTCTTGATAGCGCTTGCCGCCAAATCCCCGATCATTGAGATTATGCCGCCGCTAAGACAGAGCAGTCCACAGGCAACCGGCGCCGGAAGCGAAAAGGTCGTAAGCTTTCCAGAAAAAATCGCTCCGTAAAGGGCGCCCAAAAGCGCTGCCCCCACAATTCCGCCGACACCTCCCTCAACGCTCTTTTTAGGACTTAGTACGGGAGCCATTTGATGGGTTTTATACAGCTTTTTAAACACCATCCCCACGCAGTAGGCGCAGGTGTCATTCCCCCAGGATGATAGAAAGATCAGCCATACAAGATAATTCCCCTCCGGCATTTGGCGCGTCAGGTACAAAAAGGAGAGTAATACCCCCGGATAAATCCCCCCAAAGCACACCGTCATCACATCCTCTGTTTTAAGCCTTGGAAAGGTGATAACATATAGGCTCATGATAAGAAGAAACGCTAAAACGCCAGCTCCAAGAATATACATCTGACTGATCTGAAACCACAAAAATATATAATAGAAGCCAATCAGCCCGTATCCCATTAAGCATACGCTTTTTTTGTGTACCTGAAAAACCCGATACATTTCCATCATCCCCACCAGTGAGATGAATAAATTTACCGCCCACAGCACAAGGCCTCCCATATTGACCGTCACCAGGGCGATGATAAGCAGCACAACTCCGCTGATCAAACGCTTAACAAACATATTCGCACCTCCGGCATAAATTAGATAAGCGTCAAGCCTACTTCTTTACACCGCCAAACCTTCTGTCTCTGTCACAGTAACAGTCAATGGCCTTTTTTAACTCCTCTTTGTCAAAGTCCGGCCATAACACATCTGTGAAATAAAACTCCGTGTAGGCGCACTGCCACACTAAGTAATTACTAAGCCGCTGCTCACCACTTGTGCGAATCATAAGATCCGGATCCGGGATATAAGCTGTGTCAAGATGATCAGAAATCATCTGCTCCGTTATATCCTCCGGCTCTACACTTCCATCCTTGACCTTTTCCGCAAGAGAGCGAACCGCCCTTGTTATCTCATCCCTGCCCCCGTAGTTTATGGCAAGTATAAAGGTCATGGCTGTATTGCCTTTGGTTTTTTCCTCCAGCTCATCAAGGCCGTCAATGATATCCTGTGAGAAGCGGCTTCTCTCGCCAATCATTCGCACACGGACATTCTTCTTTTGGGCCACGTCCAAAAGTCTTTTGATATAGTAGCGCAAAATCTTCATAAGCGCTCCCACCTCTTCCATGGGGCGCTTCCAGTTTTCGGTGGAAAAACCGTATACCGTCAAATACTCTATACCAAGATCCGCTGCGTCATACACAATCCGCTCAACAGCCTTCGCGCCCTCAACATGGCCCATATTTCTTGGCAGGCCTCTTTTTTTTGCCCATCTGCCATTGCCGTCCAGTATGATTGCCACATGGCGCGGGATCTCTTTATTATCAGCTTCCATAATGCATCTCCTATAGCAAAGGCAGGAACCATCCTGGCTCCTGCCCGATTCCGCAATCTAAACCGTCATGATTTCCTTGGTCTTGTTCTCTGCCAGCTTGTCTACCTCAGCAACATACTTATCTGTAAGCTTTTGTATCTTGTCATTTGCCAGCTTTAACTCATCCTCGGTTATCTCACTGTTTTTTTCCATCTTCTTAAAAGCGTCGTTTGCGTCACGGCGAATATTTCTGACCGCAACCTTCGCATTCTCCGCCTTCTTCTTTACATCCTTTGAAAGCTCTTTTCTGCGCTCCTCGGTAAGCTCCGGGAACACTAAGCGGATAACCTTGCCATCATTGCTCGGCGTAATACCGATATCCGAGGTCATAATTGCCTTTTCTATGGATTTAATCAGGCTCTTTTCCCACGGTGAGATCTGAATCACCCTGGGCTCCGGCACGGATACGTTCGCTACCTGCTGGATGGCGCTTGGCACGCCGTAATAATCCACCGTCAGCCTGTTTAATATATTCGGATTTGCACGGCCCGCCCTGATGGTAGAATACTCCTCCTCTAAGGACTTGCAGCTCTTTTTCATCTTCTCCTCATACTCTAACAATCTCTCTTCCATAAACCTCACCTTGCCACTGTCCGTCTCTTTACAGGCAGTCCTTTCTTATATATTTCTTATCCGTTGTTTGTGGCCGTAACGCGTGTCGCGCTGATTTTTTCGCCCTTGATCGCCTTTGCGATGGCACTCTCCTCGTTTAAGTCAAACACCAAGAGCTCTTTCCCGTTTTCTCTGCACATCTGGGACGCAGTCAGGTCGATCACCTGTAGCTGCTTTTCCACAACTTCTTTTAAGGAAATCTCATCATAGCGCTTAGCGTTTGGATTCTTCTTTGGATCGCTGTCATACACCCCATCGACAGCCTTAGCTAGAAGTATCACATCCGCCTCCATCTCAATGGCGCGAAGCGCTATACCAGTGTCAGTGGAAAAATATGGATGTCCGGTGCCTCCCGCAAAAAAGATGACCTTGCCATTCTTAAAGGCCTCATTTGCCTCATCCTTTGAAAAGAGCTTCGTCATTGTGCCGCAAAGAAAAGGCGTGAAGATCTCCGTCTTCATACCGACGCTTCTGAAAATTTCAGAGACATAGATGCAGTTCATGATAGTGGCAAGCATTCCAATCTGATCCGCCTTTGTGCGCTCGATAGCATCACTGGAGCGTCCTCTCCAGAAATTCCCTCCGCCGATTATAATGCCAATTTCCACACCAGAATCCGCCGCTTCCTTTACCTGAAAAGCAACCTTCTTCACCGTCGCCTCATCAAACCCAGTCTTCTTATCTCCCGCCAGAGCTTCCCCTGACAGTTTTAAAAACACTCTTCTCTTATCCATTTTCTTCTCCACCTAAAGGCTTCTTGTGTAAACTTGCGCCCATTCTAGCACATAATATTTTTTTTGTCCATCAAAAACAGAGCGTATCTCCTACTTCTCCCTACCTTGCCAGAGATATGTAAACCAGTATGCCAGACCGATCGCCACACCGCCGATGATGTTTCCAAGAGTTACCGGCAACAGGTTATTTATAAAAAAGCCACCCCATGTAACCGATGCCGCCTCAATCCCATAATATGATGCAGCAAAAAGGCCATTTGCAATATAGCCCATATTCGCCACGCAGTGCTCATAGCCTGACAACACAAAGAGCATGATGGGAAAATACAGTCCCACTATCTTTCCTGTTACAGAATTTGCACCCATGGACATCCACACCGCAATGCACACAAAGAAGTTACACAAGATCCCCTTGATAAGCGCCTGTGAAAACGGCATGGTACATTTCAAAGTAGCAGTGTCTATGCAGGCGGTTGCAAGTGCCTCATCAAACAGCGAAAAAACACCGCCGTAAGTCAGTAAAACGGAAAACAAAAGGCTCCCCGCCAGATTTCCGATATATACTATAACCATATTTCTTATAACCCTGCCAATACGCGCTCTTTTTTCAAGCAGCGGTATGATAAGCAGACAGTTTCCCGTAAAAAGCTCGCTTCCCGCTATCAAAACCATGCTCATCCCCGCAGGAAAGATGAGCGCGCTAATAAGCCTTGATATTGACGCCTGTGAAATAGAAACCGCCGCCACAGTGGAGGCGATGCCCGCCGCGGATATAAAAAAGCCCGCCATTACGGCCAAAACAAATGTCTTTGCAGGGCTTAGCGAGAGTTTTTTCATTCCAATCTCAACATAATTTTTAGCAATCTGTGCAGGTGAATTCATATAAGTTTTTCTCCAACCCATATTTATAGTCTTTGTGATGCCTACGGATTGCCCCGCACTTTGTGCTACCGGGGTCCCAAAACGCCTAAAATACGCTCATTTTTCTTTTGAAGAATGGCTACTTTTTGCATCACATATACGTAATTTGAGGTCTGAACCCGGAGGCTCAAACCTCTTTTTTGCTGTTATCTTACTTCATAACAAAATTTACAAGCTTTCCTGGAACGTAGATTTCCTTTACCACATTTCCAGTAAGCTTTGCGCTTACCGCCTCTTTACCCATGGATATGGCACTATCCTTATCTACATCCGCAGGAGCGTCAATCACGGCACGGGTCTTTCCGTTTACCTGTACCACCAGCTTGATGGTATCCTCCACGGTCTTTCCTTCCTCATATACGGGCCAGCTTGTGTTATAGATCCTGCCCCCAAAGCCTAAGATCTCCCAGAGTTCCTCTGTAATATGGGGAGCAACAGGGTTTAAGAGAGTTAGAAACGTGCACATCTCACCCTTTGTGACCTTACCCGCTTTGTAGAAATCATTTATCAGGCTCATCATAGCCGCGATGGCGGTGTTATACTTAAGTGCCTCAAAGTCATTTGTCACCTTTTTGATGGTCTGGTGCATCCTGACCTCAAGCTCCTTGGAATAGCTTTCCTCATTCGTCACCACATCCTGCAGCTTCCAGACACGCTCTAGAAAGCGGCGGCAACCCTTTACTCCATCCTCACTCCAGGATGCTGCCAGGTCAAAGGCGCCGATAAACATCTCATATGTTCTAAGAGTGTCCGCACCGAATTCATTTACCACATCGTCCGGATTTACCACATTTCCACGGGATTTACTCATCTTCTCGCCGTTGCTTCCGAGGATCATACCGTGTGATGTACGTTTCTGATATGGCTCCGGTGTTGGGGTAACCCCCTGGTCGTACAAAAATTTGTGCCAGAAACGGGAGTAGAGAAGGTGGAGCGTAGTGTGCTCCATGCCACCGTTATACCAGTCAACGGGCAGCCAGTACTCTAAAGCTTCCTTGCTGGCAAGTGCCTCTTTATTATGGGGATCCGTATATCTTAAGAAATACCAGGATGATCCCGCCCACTGAGGCATGGTATCCGTCTCCCTCTTAGCAGAGCCGCCGCAGCAAGGGCATGTGGTGTTTACCCAGTCCGTCATAGCGGCAAGGGGGGATTCTCCCGTGTCGGTTGGCATATAGCTTTCCACCTCCGGAAGCTCTAAGGGAAGCTCCTCCTCTGGGATGGGAACAAAGCCGCACTTTTCACACTCTACAATCGGAATTGGCTCTCCCCAGTAGCGCTGTCTTGAAAACACCCAGTCACGTAACTTAAAATTTTTCTTGGCAGTGCCGATACCCTTTTTCTCAAGCCACTCAATCATGGTTTTCTTTGCAGTATCAAAGTCCATCCCGTTGATAAAGTCAGAGTTTACCATAACTCCAGTCTTGGCCTCAAAGACCTCTTCCTGCACATCCCTACCGCCTGCGACAACCTCTATGATAGGAAGGCCGAATTTCTTTGCAAACTCCCAGTCTCTTCCGTCATGGGCGGGCACGGCCATGATCGCTCCGGTGCCGTAGCTCATGAGAACGTAGTCGGAGATCCAGATGGGAATCTCTTTTCC
>CAZYLH010000026.1:8998-16943 GCA_964648695.1 uncultured Lachnospiraceae bacterium
CCTATCCAGTTCTTCTGCGAAACCTTTACTCTCTCGATATAGTCCACGGTGTCCAGATCATCGATCAGCTTATCAGCATACTCGGTGATCTTTAGCATCCACTGGCTCTTGACTTTGCGCACAACGGGGCTGCCGCAGCGCTCGCACACGCCGTTTACAACCTCCTCGTTTGCAAGACCGACCTTACACGAGGTACACCAGTTTATGGGCATCTCCGTCTTATAGGCAAGCCCAGCCTTAAAAAGCTTTAAGAAAATCCACTGGGTCCAGTGATAATACTCCGGATCCGTGGTGTTTATCTCCCTGTCCCAGTCAAAGGAGTAGCCGAGGGACTGTAACTGCTGCTTAAATCTGGCTACATTATTTTTTGTAACAATCCGTGGATGAATCTTATTTTTGATAGCATAATTTTCCGTTGGGAGACCAAAAGCGTCCCAGCCCATCGGGTAGAGCACGTTATAGCCCTGCATTCTCCTCTTTCGAGCCACGATGTCAAGAGCTGTATACGGCCTTGGATGGCCTACATGAAGTCCCTGTCCGCTTGGATATGGAAACTCCACCAGCGCGTAGTACTTGGGCTTTGTGTAGTCCGTGGTCGCCGAAAATGCCTTCTCATCCATCCAAATCTTCTGCCACTTAGGCTCGATGACTTTAGGATTGTATGTCGTGCTCATAATTGTCCTCCTGGTTATGTGGTGTATGGAAATCTCCTTCCCAAATACACCTTTAAGTATGACTTAGGCGTCCACACTGTAGTTTGGAGCCTCTTTTGTAATGTGAATGTCATGCGGATGGCTTTCCTTTAGTGATGCGGCGGAGATCTTTACAAACTCAGCCTTCTTCTGCAGCTCCTCAATCGTGGGCGCGCCGCAGTATCCCATACCGGACCTTAAACCGCCGATAAGCTGGAATACTGTATCCTCAACGGTGCCCTTGTAAGCCACACGTCCCTCAACGCCCTCTGGTACAAGCTTCTTTGCATCTGCCTGGAAGTAACGATCCTTTGAGCCGTTCTCCATAGCCGCTATGGAACCCATGCCGCGGTATACCTTATACTTTCTTCCCTGGAAAAGCTCAAATGCTCCAGGCGCCTCATCGCAGCCCGCAAACATACTTCCCATCATAACCACATTTGCGCCAGCCGCAATGGCCTTGGTGATGTCGCCAGAGAATTTGATACCGCCATCCGCGATAACAGGCACGCCGTAGTCTTTAGCAGCCACCGCACAGTCCATGACAGCACTAATCTGCGGTACACCGATACCCGCAACCACACGTGTGGTACAGATTGAGCCGGGACCGATACCTACCTTTACCGCATCCGCTCCCGCCTCGATAAGCGCCTTTGTCGCAGCACCCGTGGCAACATTTCCGGCAATGACCTGTAACTCAGGGTATTTCTCCTTTACCGTGCGCAGTGCATTAAATATATTCTTTGAGTGACCATGCGCGGAGTCGATGACGATACAGTCAACATGCGCCTGTACTAAAGCGTCAACCCTCTCCATGATATTGCTGGTGATGCCTACTGCAGCGCCGCAGAGAAGTCTTCCCTGCTCGTCCTTGGCAGCGTTTGGATATTTAATAGTCTTCTCAATATCCTTGATGGTGATAAGACCCTTTAAATTAAAGTTGTCATCCACAATGGGGAGCTTTTCAACTCTTGCCTTTGCAAGAATTGCCTTCGCCTCCTCTAAGGTTATGCCCTCCTTTGCGGTGACAAGCCCCTCAGAGGTCATGCACTCCTTGATCTTTTTCGTGTAATCCTCCTCAAATTTTAAATCTCTGTTGGTGAGGATTCCCACAAGCTTTTTGCCCTCGGTGATGGGGACACCGGAGATGCGAAACTTTGACATTAAATCATCCGCGTCCTGCAGCGTATGCTCCGGAGAGAGGAAAAACGGATCTGTGATAACGCCGTTTTCTGAACGCTTTACCTTGTCCACCTCATCCGCTTGGGCCTCGATGGACATATTCTTGTGGATAATTCCGATGCCTCCCTGACGAGCCATGGCTATAGCCATGCGATGCTCCGTAACCGTATCCATACCTGCGCTCATCAGTGGGATGTTAAGCCTTATCTTCTTTGTCAAATACGTATTAAGTTGCACCTGGTTGGGAATCACCTCAGAGTATGCGGGCACAAGCAGCACATCATCAAAAGTGATACCTTCTCCAATAATCTTACTCATGGTCACTCGTCCTCTCTTTCTTAATCAAAAGGTTTAATTATACAGCATAACTCATGTCTTTAAAATGTATATGGTCCATAGTGTAACAAATTCACACACCGATGTCAAACCCTTTTTAGCAGCCGATTACAACCTTTCTGGGGGCGGCATATCTCATGGCGTCTAACAGCTTCTCGCTGGGCTCAAAGAGAATTATCTCCTGTTTATTCCCATCCGAGTATACCATTGCATACACTGCTCCATCCCCCGTCTTAGTGGTAAAATCCACGGTATTTTTTGACGCCCCGGGTTTTTGTAAAAACGGGCGGATCTCGGCGCTGTTTTTCATAGCCACAATATCAACCCTTGACATAAGGTACTTTCCCTTGTTCTTCCTCTTTGATTTGTTGTAGATCACATCCACATGAAGCTCATCCCCGAGGAATACATACTCATACTCCACGTTAAAGGTGGGAAAGAGAAAAGCTGCCGCCACGCCAAGCAGGATTGTAACGGTGATGATAACAAAAAAGCTGGTCATCGCTATAAGAAAGGATAATACGATCAAAATCCATACAATCGCCTTCACTAAAAACGCGTATGCCGGTGATTTTCGCTGCACAAGACATTCCACATATGTATCTGCCATAAAAACCTCCAAAAAATCCGTGTCTCATTCCCATTTGTCGGGCAACTCATAACTTAAAGAAAAAGGGAGCACGTTTGTACTCCCTTCACATTATAAACTCTTTTAACCTTTTTTCAAGGACTTTCTGGCTTTTATTTACATCATTCCCATGCCGCCGCCCATGCCTGCAGCGGCAGCTGCGGGATCATCCTTCTTTACCTCAGCCACAACGGACTCTGTTGTAAGGAATGTGGATGCAACGCTTGTAGCGTTTTGCAGAGCGCTTCTCGTAACCTTTGCGGGGTCTAAGATTCCGGCATCCACCATGTTTACATACTCTTCCTTGTATGCGTCATATCCCATTCCAACCTTGCTCTCGCGCACCTTATTGATGATAACAGAGCCTTCCTGACCTGCATTGTAAGCGATATGATATAAAGGAGCCTCCAAAGCCTTAAGCACTACCTGCGCTCCGGTCTTCTCATCGCCCTCAAGACTGTCAACCAGCTTTATAACCTCCTTAGAAGCGTGGATGTAAGCAGATCCGCCGCCGGCGATTACGCCCTCCTCCACAGCTGCCTTTGTAGCATTAAGCGCATCCTCTAAGCGAAGCTTTGCCTCCTTCATCTCGGTCTCGGTAGCCGCGCCCACACGGATCACTGCAACACCACCTGCAATCTTTGCAAGGCGCTCCTGAAGCTTCTCCTTGTCAAACTCGGATGTGGTCTCAGATAGCTGCGCCTTAATCTGAGCAACCCTTGCCTTGATCTCATCATTCTCGCCGTATCCATCAACGATAACGGTGTTCTCCTTCTGAACTTTTACGCTCTTAGCTCGGCCAAGCTGCTCGATAGTAGCCTCCTTAAGGTCTAAGCCAACCTCCTCGGAGATCACTGTACCGCCTGTCAGGATGGCGATATCCTTAAGCATTTCCTTTCTTCTGTCGCCAAAGCCGGGCGCCTTTACACCTACAACGGTAAATGTACCGCGCAGCTTATTTACGATCAGAGTGGAGAGTGCATCGCCCTCGAGATCCTCAGCGATAATCAAAAGCTTCGCGCCGGTCTGAACGATCTGCTCAAGTAAGGGCAGGATTTCCTGGATGGAGCTGATCTTCTTGTCCGTGATAAGAATGTAAGGATCCTCAAGATTTGCCTCCATCTTCTCCATATCCGTGCACATATATGCGCTGATATAACCGCGGTCAAACTGAAGTCCCTCAACCAGATCAAGCTCTGTCTTCATGCTCTTGGACTCCTCTATGGTGATAACGCCGTTCTGTGATACCTTCTCCATAGCATCTGCCAAAAGCTCGCCAACCTCGTCATCTCCCGCTGAGATAGCTGCAACTCTGGTGATCTGATCTCTTCCCGCTACGGGCTTGCTCATCTTTGCAATAGCCTCAACAGCCTTATCCGTCGCCTTCTTCATACCCTTTCTTAAGACGATCGGATTTGCGCCTGCTGCAAGGTTTTTCATACCCTCGTTGATCATAGCCTGCGCAAGAACAGTTGCTGTAGTGGTGCCGTCTCCTGCCACATCGTTTGTCTTTGTAGCCACTTCCTTAACTAAGGATGCGCCCATATTCTCAAAAGCATCCTCCAGCTCAATCTCCTTGGCGATGGTCACGCCGTCATTGGTGATGAGGGGAGTTCCGTAAGATTTATCCAAAACCACATTTCTTCCCTTAGGTCCAAGGGTAACACGAACGGTGTTTGCCAGCTGGTTTACGCCCGCCTCAAGTGCCTGTCTAGCTTCTGCGCCATATTTAATCTGCTTTGCCATAATTTATCTACCTCTTTTCTATATTTAAGTTACCCAACAAATGTGCATGAGACACGGATTTCTCCGCTTATTGTGCTCTTGTGGTCCTATTCAACAATAGCCAGAATATCGCTCTGCTTTACGATGATATACTCTGTGCCGTCTAACTTCACCTCTGTTCCGGCATACTTGGAATAAAATACCTGATCGCCTGGCTTAACCTGCATGGTCACTTCTTTTCCATCCACCATGCCGCCGGGACCTACTGCCACAACCTCTGCCTGCTGGGGCTTTTCCTTAGCCGTACCGGTCAGAACAATACCGGACTTGGTTGTCTCCTCTGCCTCTAACTGCTTTAATACTACTCTGTCACCTAAAGGTACTAATTTCATATTCTTGCCTCCTGTTTAATTTTTGTTAGCACTCATTTTGATTGAGTGCTAGCCCGAATGGTTTATATGATACTTACTTTTGATTGAGATTGCAACTATTAAACATCGGGTAATTAGCCGCAAATCAGCTGTATCCCTCGCTTTTTCTCTTGTTTTCTTCGTTTTTCTTGGTTTTTTCGTTTTTATGTTAAAATTTTAATAAACCTCTTTTCTTTTTTTAAAAAAAGTATTACAATCGTCCTATGTTTCAAATTGCGGAATATGAGAGGAGGTTACGCATATGTCTGATAATAAACTGATTAAGCTGCTTTTGGCGGGCGCCGCAGTTGGCACCGCTGTTGCCGTATATGCTGCATATAAGCGTCAATGTGAG
The DNA here is from genome assembly GCA_964648695.1 of uncultured Lachnospiraceae bacterium. GTDB lineage: Bacteria > Bacillota > Clostridia > Lachnospirales > Lachnospiraceae > UBA4292. The sequence goes on from CAZYLH010000026.1 coordinate 14,327, forward strand.
AAATTTGAGGAAGAGCTTGCTGATGAGCTTGAAGATATTGAACTTGATGACGATGAGACAGAGCGCGCTTACAGCAGTATCTCCCTGGATGAAGCGGCTGAATAAACTAAATTTAGTTGGTATTTAAAAATCTCCTGAATTTCCTGGTTAGCCCGGAAATCCAGGAGATTTTTTAGTCATACACCTTACTTGTCTTTTTATCTTCCGGGGGCAAAATACCGTTTAGCTTTGTCATCCCTCTAATCTCGGCATCCTTGGCATTCTTCCACGGCTCATCACGGTAGTTATAGTCAAACTTGTTGATAAACCACTCCACATCATCGTGAACACGCTTCATATTTTCCAGATAAAGCTCTGTCGTTACGGCATTAAACTCATCTAATAGCTTTCCGCTAAGCTCCTTTGGCGCATCCTCTAGCAGTTTCCCAAAGTGCTTTGTGCAAAACCCCTTTGAGCTTTTATATTTTTCCCGAAAGGCTTTATCGGTCCTGTATAAATAAAGAACAGTAAAAATATACCTCTCATAGAGCTGATTTACTCGCGCGCAGACAAAGCAGGTAGTCTCTAACTTCTTTACATAGTCCACAACCGGTGGATTTTTCTTCTTAAAAATGCCCTGCTTTAAAGTATGCTTTGATAAAGCTTCAATTTCCCTGTTTGTCTTTTCCATGTGGGTCTTCATCATCAGAGCAAGTCCCAGACGGTTTTCTCGGTCATAGAGCATCTGCATATGACGTGCGCAAAAGCCAAGCTCATCCGTTTGCAGTCTGAACTTATCATCCATATAGCTTGGGCCAATGGTAAAGGAGATGGCATCATCCTCGATGTCCCTATACAGCAAACACACCGGGCATTCACAGTCCTTATCAAAGGCGTCATTTACCGGTATCGCATATATTTTTTCTGCCATACTTCCTCCCTGATTCAAAGCTTAAAGCTACTCTTTAGTGAGACGATCCGATTAAAGATCGGCTTTTGCGGCTCAGAATCCTTGCAGTCCACGCAAAAATAACCGTTTCTGACAAACTGGAAAGAATCATAAGGCTTTGCGTCCTTAACGCTTGGCTCTATCACACAGTCATTTAGGACTGTAAGAGAGTTAGGGTTTATGTTTAATGTGCCGTCCTCGTTAAGCTTTCCCTTCTCCTCATCCACAATATTCTCATACAGACGCACCTGCGCCTTAAAGGCTGTGGGAGCAGCAACCCACTGCAGGGTTCCCTTTACCTTTCTGGTTTTACAGTTTCCGCCGCGTGTCTCGGGGTCATAGGTGGCGTGTACAACGGTGACATTTCCCTCATCATCCTTCTCACATCCGGTGCATGTGACAAAATAGGCATTCATCAGGCGCACCTCATTGCCGGGGAAAAGACGGAAATATTTCTTTACAGGCACCTCCATAAAGTCCTCCGCCTCTATGTAAAGCTCTCTTGCAAAGGGCACCTGACGGCTGCCAAGCTCAGGGTTCTCATTATTATTCGGAACCTCTAAATACTCTATCTTATCCTCAGGGTAGTTATCTATCACAAGCTTTATAGGATGCAATATGGCACTGACGCGCGGCTTTTTAAGCTTTAAATCTTCTCTGATGCAGTATTCAAGCATCGCGTAGTCCACAGAGCTGCTGCTCTTAGAAACACCGCACAGCTCCACAAATTTCCTGATAGACTCCGGGGTAAAGCCCCTGCGACGAAGCGCACTGATGGTCACAAGCCTCGGATCGTCCCAGCCGTCAACAACTCCATCTTCCACCAACTTTTTGATATAGCGCTTTCCCGTCACCACATTTGTGAGGTAGAGCTTTGCAAATTCGATCTGGCGCGGCGGCTCCTCAAACTCACACTCTTTAACCACCCAGTCATATAAGGGCCTGTGATCCTCAAACTCCAGAGTGCAGATGGAATGAGTTATACGCTCCACGGCGTCCTCTATCGGGTGCGCAAAATCATACATGGGATAGATGCACCACTTATCCCCTGTGTTGTGGTGCGATATATGCGCCACACGGTAAATTACCGGGTCTCGCATGTTTATATTAGAAGAGCTCATGTCAATCTTTGCTCTAAGCACCTTCTCCCCGTCTCCATACATCCCGTTTTTCATATTTTCAAAGAGCGTAAGGTTTTCCTCCACGCTTCTATCCCTGTAGGGGCTATTCTTTCCGGGCTCTGTCAGGGTTCCGCGATACTCACGGATTTCATCAGCGGAAAGGTCGCATACATAAGCCTTTCCCTTCCTAACAAGAAAGACTGCGCACTCATACATCTTATCAAAATAGTCGGAGGCAAAAAACAGGCGATCTTCATAATCCGCTCCCAACCACCTAACATCCTCTATAATGGAGTTTACATACTCCGTCTTTTCCTTGGTGGGGTTTGTGTCATCAAAGCGGAGGTTAAATTTTCCGCCGTACTCCTCTGCAAGGCCGTAGTTTAAGAGAATAGATTTTGCATGGCCAATGTGTAAATATCCGTTTGGCTCCGGAGGAAAACGGGTCTGGACATGGGAGTATACGCCCTCTGCCAAGTCCTTATCAATGGCCTGCTCGATGAAATTCTTTGAAGTCACTTTCGTCTCTTCCATATACATATTCCTCCGGCTAAAGTTTTAAGGGTAA
>CAZYLH010000027.1:0-16697 GCA_964648695.1 uncultured Lachnospiraceae bacterium
TGGAGCTGGCATTGCCAAACAGAGAGGTTAGAGAGCTGTTCATTGAAATGGTAAATGACTGGTTTGAAGAAATCTCTCAGGCCGATTCAGAGCGGATTAACCGGTTCTGCGCGGCTTTTCCTCTAGGTGAGACAGATGTGATCCAGGAGATGCTTGGAGACTATCTGTGGGATTCCATAAGTGTGCGGGACACGGCAGTGAGAAAAAGCATGAAGGAAAACTTTTACCACGGGATGTTACTTGGGTTACTCAGGAATCAGGGAAGCTGGATCGTAAAATCAAACGCAGAGACTGGAGAGGGATATAGCGACATTTCCATTCAGACGCCGGATCGGACAGGAATTGTGATCGAAGTAAAGTATGCAGATGATGGAAATCTAAAGAAGGCATGCAGTGAGGCACTTAAACAGATCGATGAAAAGAAATATACGGAAAGCATGAGACGCTGGGGCACAAAGAAAATCATCAAATATGGAATTGCATTTTGGGAGAAGGAGTGCATGGTGGTGATGGTGTAATTATGTCTCGGATGCCATCAAAAGGAGGAAAATTCGTTGATTGTATATGCTGCATCTGGCGAAGAGGTTGCCAGGGAATACGGAGTGGATCCGGTTCGTGGACTGACTGATAACGAGGTTCATGAGAGGAGAGAACGCTTCGGGGTAAACAGGCTTAGGGAGAAGAAAAAGAAAACTGTTTTTCGCCGCTTTTTAGATCAGTTTAAGGATGTGATGATCCTGATACTCTTAGCTGCGGTTGTGATCTCTTTTGGTGTGGCCTGTGCAGAGCAAAATCCAAAGGAATTTTTTGAGCCGGTCTTGATTTTACTAATTGTCATACTAAATGCCATCATGGGTGTGATGCAGGAGAGTAAGGCTGAAAAGGCTTTAGATGCCCTAAAGGGGATGTCTGCGCCACGCGCCAGGGTTATAAGAAACGGGGTGGAGCAGGTGATTGATGCTGCTAAGCTTGTTCCAGGCGACATCATACATCTGGAGGCTGGAGATTTTGTTCCGGCGGATGCTAGGCTCTTAAAGAGCGTCAGCTTAAAGAGTGAGGAATCCGCTCTGACCGGGGAGTCCGTTGCGGCGGAGAAGGATGCGCATGTAAGCCTTGATGAAAATTCGCCGCTTGGTGATCGGGTAAATATGGTCTTTTCTGGATGCAGTATTACGTATGGAACTGCCACAGCCATTGTCACCGCGACAGGAATGAACACGGAGATGGGCAAGATAGCAAATCTTCTGGAAAATGAGGAGGAGATGCAAACCCCGCTCCAGAAAAAACTGGCGCAGCTTGGAAAATATCTGGGCGTGATGGCTATAGCGGCCTGTGCCATCATTTTTGTTGTTGGTCTGACAAGCGGCATTGCTGCGATGGAAATTTTCATGACAGCGGTTTCTCTGGCAGTTTCTGCCATACCTGAGGGCCTTCCCGCCATTGTGACCATTGTGCTTTCCATCGGCGTGCAGCGCCTGGCAAAGAAAAATGCGATCATACGAAAGCTCCCTGCGGTGGAAACCCTTGGAAGCGCGTCCGTCATCTGCTCGGATAAAACTGGAACGCTGACGCAAAACAGAATGACTCTCGTTAAGGCATACATTGATGGGAGTGGAAAAATGGAAGATATTTCCGGAGGGAGCTCTGAGGGCGTAAAGAACCTTCTTAAATATGCGGCTCTTTGCTGTGACTCTCTTGTGGTCTTTGACGGGGAAAAGGAGCAGCATATCGGGGATCCAACGGAGACGGCTATTGTTCTTGCGGCTCATAAAAACGGTATGCCAAGGGAGGCGCTTAACAGGGAGTATCCGCGCCTTGCAGAAATACCGTTTGATTCTGACAGAAAGCTGATGAGCACGGTAAACCGGATTGATGGGAAAAATATTGCCATTGTGAAGGGCGCTTTTGATATTATGGCGTCGCGATGCAGCAAAGGTGATATAGAAGCCGCAAGAAAAATAAATGATGAGATGAGCAAAAATGCTCTTCGTGTTCTGGCTGTGGGTTATAAACAGTTAGACGCTGTCACAGATGAGCCTGCAAGCGATGAGCTCGAAAATGACTTAACCTTCATGGGCCTTGTGGGAATGATAGATCCGCCAAGACCTGAGGCAAAGGCTGCTGTGGCAGTTTGCCGCGGGGCAGGCATTAAGCCTGTTATGATCACGGGGGATCATGTTGTGACTGCCTCCGCCATCGCAAGAGAGCTTGGAATTTTAGAAGAGGGGGATATGGCGATCACCGGAGTAGAGCTTGATAAAATGAGTGATGAAAAGCTTGAGGCTCTGGTGGAGCAAATTAGCGTGTATGCGAGGGTGTCCCCGGAAAATAAGATACGCATTGTAAAGGCGTGGCAGAAAAAGGGGCATGTGGTTTCCATGACGGGGGACGGAGTGAACGACGCCCCTGCCCTAAAGGCAGCGGATATCGGCTGCACCATGGGAATTACCGGCACGGATGTGGCTAAGGGGGCCGCGGATATAACCCTGACCGATGATAACTTCGCTACCATTGTCGATGCTGTTCGCGAGGGAAGAGGAATATATGCAAATATTAAGAAGGTTGTAGGGTACCTCCTTGGAACCAACATCGGTGAAGTGATAGTGGTATTTGTGGCGATGCTTTTGTGGCATGAATCGCCTTTACTTTCCATGCAGCTTTTGTGGATTAATCTGGTGACGGACAGTATGCCGGCAATAGCGCTTGGCATGGAGTCGCTGGAAAAAAATGTGATGGAGCAAAAGCCAAAGCCAAGGGATGAGGGAATGTTTGCCAACGGTTTTGGAATACAGATCGCGCTTTTTGGGGTGATGTTTGGGGGGATTTCATTAGCCGCATACTGGATGGGAAGGACATACACCGGCACGGTAGAAGGAGGTCAAACCTTAGCGTTTATGGTGCTCTCTCTTTCACAGATTGTTCAGGCATATAATATGCGCTCTGCGCGTTCCCTTTTTAAAATAGGGTTATTTACAAATTCCAAGCTTAACGGAGCGGCGCTTTTGTCGCTTGTGCTGGTTTGTCTGGTGCTGTTTACACCGCTCTCTTCGCTCTTTGGCGTTATCAGGCTGAGCCTAAATCTTTATCTTATTGGCATATGTCTGATTCTTGCGCCATTTGTGGTGATGGAGCTTTTAAAGGCTGTTAAATTTATAAGTGCCTGAAAAAATGTCACTTTTTTTAAAATAACATCTGTCCTAAGTGAGAAATTTTTGCTATACTTTAGGCATAGCAAAAGCTGAAGAGGTAATAAATGTTTTCAGCCTCTTTAGCAACCTGTTAGGAGAGGAGGCGATTATATGGAAGGAAGAGGTAGAGGAGGCCCAGGGGGGCCCGGCGGAGGTCACGGAGGACCTGGCGGCAGAGGTCATGGAGGCCCTAGAGGAGGACACAGAGGACCTGGAATGCCGCCAATGCACCACAGAGGACACATGAACAGACATTATGGGAGAGGGTGCATGGGGTGTTGCGTGATGCCGGTTTTAGGGGTAGTTGGAATTATTTCCCTCTTAGTGGCGCTGCTTTAAAATTAAAAGAGATTTATCTTACAAAAAGCCCCGGGCGGTTAATCTGCTTACGGGGCTTTTTGCGAGGCTAGCCATTTAGCCTTATAAATTTTTTTCACAGATATCAGAGAGCACGCAGCGCTCGCATTTCGGCTTTTTTCTTGCGGAGCAGACTGCCCGTCCGTGGTCTACCAGGCGGTGGCAAAAATCATTGCTCTCCTCTGGCGGGATGATGGCTCTTAATGCCATTTCAACGCGCTTTGGATCCTTTATATTATCCACCAGTCCCATTCTGTTTGAAAGCCTTATGCAGTGGGTATCTGTCACATATGCGGGCTTTTTAAAGACATCGCCCATGATAAGGTTTGCACTCTTCCTTCCAACGCCGGGGAGGCTAAGTAAGGCATCAAAATCATCCGGAACCTGATCATTAAATTTTTCGTGCAGCATCTTCATGCAGAGGCTTATATCCCGCGCCTTACTATGCCCCAGGCCGCAGGGGCGCACTATCTCTTCTATCTCTTTTGGGTCAGCTGCGGCAAGAGCTGTAATGGATGGGAATTTTTCATATAATTCCTGCACAACCACATTTACTCTGGCGTCCGTGCACTGGGCTGCTAAGCGCACGCTGACTAAGAGCTTCCATGCCTGGTCGTAGTCTAGGGTGCACTCTGTGTAGGGATAAGCTTCTTTTAGTCGGTCGATGATTTTTAGAGCAAGCTCTTTTTTATCCATGGGTTCTCCTTTTGAGACAGCGGCAACGGTCATAAATTTCATACTTATACGAAATTTTATGACCGTAGAGAGCAATCCATGTCTCATGCATATTTGTAGGGAAACTTTTTTTATTCTACAGCATCTTTTTTTTTCTGTCCAGTATTCCGTTTGGGCTCTCTAAAAGGAGTAAATAAATCCCCCAGTGTATAAAAGAAAGTTCTTGTTGACGCGTTTGGGATGTGGTAAGATAAGCCTGATTGTCGCATCGGCGGGGGAACCTGCCGGGAAGGAGTAGTATGAGGCGTATCATAGATTACCTTAAAGGATTTAAGAAGGAGAGTATTTTAGCTCCTCTTTTTAAGATGATGGAGGCGCTATTTGACCTTTTTGTTCCGCTGGTTGTGGCGAGCATGATAAATAAGGGAATAAGCGGCGAGGGCGGAAATATCACGCATATCATCGCCATGGGCGCCATCCTGGTTGTGCTTGGTGTTGTGGGGCTTTTATGTTCCTTTGTGGCACAGTTTTATGCGGCAAGGGCTGCGGTGGGTGTGTCTGCGAAGATGAGGGAGGACTTATTTGCTCATATAAATGGGCTTGGCTATACGGAGCTTGACACCATCGGCACGTCAACACTCATCACACGCATGACCAGTGACATAAACCAGATCCAAAACGGGGTAAACCTTGTGTTAAGGCTTTTCCTGCGCTCGCCGTTTATCGTGTTTGGTTCGCTTATTATGGCGTTTATAGTAAACACGAGTGCCGGGCTGGTTTTTCTTGTGACCATTCCGGTTTTATCCGTTATCGTATTTGGAATTATGAAGGCGTCAATACCTATGTATGCCGCCGTGCAAAAGCAGCTTGACAGGGTGCTTGGCACCACCAGGGAGAACCTGATTGGCGTTAGGGTTGTGAGGGCTTTTTGTCGGCAAAGGGATGAGATGAGTGCTTTTGAGAATGAGTCAGAGACTCTAAGAAAGCAGCAGATGAGGGTGGGAAATCTCTCTGCAGCCATGAACCCGCTGACCTATGTGGTGATAAATCTTGGCATCGCCGCCGTTATACTGGTGGGGGGCATTCAGGTGGATGGCGGAAGTATCAAGAGCGGCGATGTGGTTGCTCTGGTAAACTATATGTCACAGATCTTAGTGGAGCTTATAAAGCTTGCAAACCTTATCATCACCGTTACAAAATCGCTTGCATGTGTAAAGCGAATTGACGAAGTGTTTATGGAAAAGCCAAGCGTTATGGATAAAAAGGATTCTCTTGTGACCTCTGTTTTAGGAGCGCCAAAGGTGGAGTTTAGGAATGTGTCCTTTAGCTATAAGAATGCTAAGGAGCCATCGCTTGAGGATATTTCACTATGCGCATATCCCTGTGAGACCATCGGCATTATCGGAGGTACGGGCTCTGGAAAGACCACCCTTGTGAATATGATCCCGCGTTTTTATGACGTCACACAGGGAGAGATTTTAGTGGATGGTCAGAATGTGAAGGAGTATTCGTTTGATAAGCTTCGGGATAAAATGGGCATTGTCCCGCAAAAAGCAGTGCTGTTTAAGGGGACAATCAGGGAGAATATGCGCTGGGGAAAGGCATCTGCAAGTGATGAGGAGATAGATGAGGCACTTGCGATAGCTCAGGCAAATGAGTTTGTCTATGAAAAGAAAAAGGGGCTTGACTTTACTTTAACTCAAGGGGGAAGAAACCTTTCCGGAGGTCAGCGTCAGCGCCTGACCATAGCAAGGGCACTGGTAAAAAAACCGGAGATATTGATACTTGACGATTCTGCATCGGCACTGGATTATGCGACGGATGCGAAGCTTAGAAAAACTTTAAAAAATGAGACAAAAGATGCGACCACTTTTATAGTCTCTCAGAGGGCGGCGTCAATTATGCATGCGGATAAGATTGTGGTTATGGATGACGGAAGGGTAGCAGGAATTGGCAGTCACAAAGAGCTTCTTTCTTCCTGTGAAGTTTACAAAGAGATCTGTATGTCACAGCTGTCAAAGGAGGAGTTGGGCGCATGAAAAAGAATGAATTTGACAAGGGTGATTTATCTAAAACAATTTATCGCATCCTCCTAATGATTAAGCCCTATATGGCACTGGTAGTCCTCTCACTTGTCCTGGCGGTAATCTCCGTGGTGCTGACACTTTATGCGCCCATTATCACCGGAAGGGCGATAGATTACATGCTTGGCGCGGGAAATGTGGATTTTGATGAGATAATTACACTCTTGATTAAATTTGTAATTATTATAGCCATCACCGCGGTGGTTCAGTGGTTTATGAATGTCTGCAATAACCGCATTACCTATAATGTGGTAAAGGATATGAGGGTGCGCACATTTAACCATCTTCAGAATGTGCCGCTTAAATATATGGATTCAAATTCCACCGGATCCATGCTTAACCGCGTGATTTCAGATATCGATCAGTTTTCCGATGGTCTGCTTATGGGATTTACGCAGCTTTTTTCTGGCGTGGTCACCATCGTGGGGACGCTTATCATCATGTTTGTGTTAAAGTTTCAGATCGCCCTGGTGGTGGTTTTACTCACACCTCTGTCTCTATTTGTGGCTCAGTTTATCGCAAAGAGAACCTATGATATGTTTCGGCTCCAGTCTGACACCCGTGGTGAGATGACAAGCCTTATAGATGAAATGGTGGGTGGGCAGAAAATTGTTCAGGCGTTTAATCATCAGGATGAGGTTATGTGGCAGTTTGGCAGGATAAACAGTGACCTGCGCGCGTGCAGCCAGACGGCGGTATTTTATTCATCGCTCACTAATCCAAGCACCAGGTTTGTAAACGGGCTGGTGTATGCCGGTGTGGGGATTGTTGGCTCATTTATAGCGATTGGCGGGGGGATTACCATTGGGATCCTTTCAAGCTTTTTAAGCTATGCTAACCAGTACACAAAGCCGTTTAATGAGATAAGCGGAGTGGTGACGGAGCTTCAAAATGCCCTTGCCTGTGCGGGCAGAGTATTTGAGCTTTTGGACCAGGAAAAGCAGGATGATGATGCGGATAAAATGCATCTAACGGATGTAAAGGGCTCGGTTGAATTTAGCCATGTGAGCTTTTCTTATAACAAAGAGATACCGCTTATGGAGGATGTCAATATAAACGTAGAGCCCGGACAGCGTGTCGCTATCGTTGGCCCCACGGGCTGCGGAAAGAGCACGCTTATTAATCTGCTCATGCGTTTTTATGAGGTAGATTCCGGTGCAATACTTGTGGATGAGACGCCGACAATGGAGCTAAACAGGGATGCTTTGCGCTCTGGCTTTGGAATGGTGCTACAGGAGACGTGGCTTAAGCACGCAAGTGTGCGGGATAATATAGCTTATGGAAAACCGGACGCCTCATATGAGGAGGTTGTGGCGGCGGCTAAGGCAGTTCATGCCGACAGTTTTATAAGAAAGCTTCCAAACGGGTATGATACTGTCCTAGGAGAGGACGGAGGCATACTCTCACAGGGGCAAAAGCAGCTTTTGTGCATCGCCCGGGTGATGCTAAAGCTTCCTCCAATGCTTATTTTAGACGAGGCGACCTCATCAATCGATACCCGCACGGAGCAGCGGATTCAGAGAGCTTTTGCAAAGTTGATGGTTGGAAGAACCAGCTTTATCGTGGCGCATCGCCTCTCAACTATCAAGGAGTGTGATCTGATCCTTGTTATGAGGGACGGCGCTATCGTGGAGCAGGGAAAGCATGAGGAACTTCTTAAGATGAACGGCTTTTATAAGGAGCTGTATATGAGTCAGTTTGCGGGGGCAAAGTGACTAATCCGCGCCTCATATAGATAAAAACCAATGAAAAAAATGCTTGTCATTTTGGGATTTTTTAACTACAATGAGAAGGGTATGACGATCAGCCGCTTATATACATAAAGAAAGCGGTGGTGATCATATTGAAAAAGAAATTATTTGCGGGGATAGCCTTAATGTCCCTCATTCTTTGTGCGTGTGCGCCCTCTTCTGCCAGTCTGCAGCTTGAGGGCGTGAGCGTTATTACAGAGGATACGACCGAGGAAACTACAGCAGGAGAAACAACCTCTGATGCGGTAGAGGAGCAGGAGACAGAGAGCGGTGCGGTGTACGTCTACGTTTGCGGCGCGGTAAATAATCCGGGGGTTTATGAGCTTTCGTCCGACAGCCGGGTCTATGAGGCTTTAGAGATGGCTGGGGGGATTACGGATGATGCGGCGGCGACCGCGCTAAATCTTGCGGAGCGCATCTATGACGGGCAGCAGATTTATGTTCCGACCTGGGAGGAGTTTCAGGAAGGGTGGACATCTTCTTCTGCCGCAGAGGAGGCGGGGGATGCGAGCGCGCTTATAAACATAAACACAGCGACAAAGGAGGAGCTTATGACTCTTACCGGGATAGGCGAGACCCGTGCGGAGAGCATAATAGCCTACCGTGAGGAAAACGGCCCCTTTGCTGCCATAGAGGATTTGATGCTGGTAAGCGGCATCAAGGAAGCCTCATTTGAAAAGATCAAAGATTATATTACAGTGGATTAAGATAAAACATCGCAGTGGGGAAAGGAATTAGCGGATTATGCCGAAAGTGTTGATCGTGGATGATGAGAAGATGATTGTAAAGGGTCTGAAATTTAGCCTAGAGCAGGAGCAGATGCAGGTGGACTGCGCTTATGACGGAGAGGAAGCCATCCAGCTGGCAGAGAAAAACACCTACGATTTGGTACTGCTTGATGTAATGCTTCCAAAATTTGACGGCTTTCAGGTTCTGCAGCAGATACGGGAGTTTTCAGATATGCCGGTGATCATGCTCACAGCCAAGGGTGATGATATGGATAAGATTTTGGGGCTTGAGTATGGCGCGGACGATTATATAACAAAGCCGTTTAATATCTTAGAGGTAAAGGCGCGCATTAAGGCTATCATGAGAAGAACCAGAAACGCTGCAAAGCAGGATGAGCAGTCCCAAAAGACCATCACCGTTGGCGATATGACCCTGGATATGGACGGAAGGCGCGTCTTTATACAGGAAAATGAGGTAAACCTTACCGCCAAGGAGTTTGACCTTTTGGAACTTTTGGTAACAAACCCAAACAAGGTTTACAGCCGCGAATCCTTATTGCAGCTGGTGTGGGGATATGAATATCCGGGGGATGTGAGAACTGTGGATGTGCACATAAGGCGGCTTAGAGAAAAGATAGAGGCTAATCCCAGTGAGCCCCAGTATGTACACACAAAGTGGGGAGTAGGATATTATTTTAAAAAGTAGCAATCTAAAGACAAGGAGGACGAGATGAAAAAGTTTAAATTTTTCAAGAATTTTTACAGTCTGCGCCTCCTTGTTTTTCTTCTTGTCTTTTTAGCTGGGGTTTTGCCGCTGTCAATTTTAGGAATAGTCCTGTATCAGAATTTCAATGATACGCTGCTTGAGACAAGAGAGACGGAGCTTAAATCTCAGACCCTTGTCCTAGCAAACCAGATTGTAACGGCCGGGTATCTATATAATGACACAATTTCATCAGACCTCACCGGAGATATGCAGCAGATGGCCACCAACTATGACGGCAGGATTATGGTGCTTGACGCCTCTTTTATGGTGATAAGCGATACCCTGGGTGTAAATGAAGGGCGTTTTTTGATAGATGAGAATGTCCTAGCGGCATATAACGGCTCTGTCTATTTTATGACTGACATGGAGGAGGAGACGATGCTTCTTATCATGTCAATACAGAGCACCTCAAGTGATACAGTGCTAGGGGTGATCGTGGTCACATCAAGCATTTCACAGCAGCTTAGTCAGTTAAATAGCTTAGGGGACAGGATGATATTGGTAACGCTAATGCTGGTGGTGCTGCTTCTTGCCCTTGCCATAGGTGCCTCTTACATTGCGGTCATTCCCTTTGGATCACTACAAGAATCCATAAAGCAGGTAAGCGCAGGCACGTCCCTCTCCTTAAATCCCGTGGGATATTCAGAGCTTACAGAGGTGACAGTTGCATTTAACGACATCTTAACGCAGCTACAAAGACTTGACGAATCCCGCAAGGAATTTGTCTCAAATGTCTCCCACGAATTAAAAACGCCGATCACCTCCATCAGGCTTTTAGCGGATTCGCTGATGGCAATGGAGGATGCGCCAATTAAGCTTTATAAGGAGTTTATGGAGGATATATCCTCGGAGATTGACCGCGAGTCAAAGATTATATCCGACCTTTTAACGCTTGTAAAGATGGATAAGTCAGTGGCGTCTTTAGAGATTGGCAAGGTGGATATGAATGAGTCCCTTGGCAATATTTTACATAGGCTACTCCCCATTGCAAAGCAGCGAAATATCGAGCTTGTGATGGAGAGCTTTAGACCTGTAATAGCGGAGGTGGACGAATCAAAGCTAAGCCTGGCTATCAGCAACCTGGTGGAAAACGGCATCAAGTACAATGTGGACGGAGGTCAGGTAGTTGTATCCCTAAACGCGGACCACAAGTATATGTACATTAATGTGCGGGATTCTGGCGAGGGGATACCGGAGGATTGCCTGGATTTGATATTTGATAGATTTTACCGGGTGGACAAGGCAAGATCCAGAGAGACCGGAGGAACCGGATTGGGGCTTGCCATCACAAAGAACGTGGTTCAGATGCATGGCGGCGCGATCAAAGTTTACAGCAAATTAAACGAGGGTACCACCTTTTCGGTGCGCATCCCCTTAACTTACGTAGAATAGAGGTGTGCGGCATGAAGAGAAGAAGGTTTTACAAGCTTTTTTGTGCTTTTTTAATAGCTGTCGCATGTCTGTTTTCCGGCTGTGGCGCTACTACAAACGGCGTACAGGAGACATCCCTGGTGGAGGACGCAGGCGCCTATGTCTATTATCAGGCGGGCGATGGGTATCAGCTTACCATGGTGGCGTGTGAGCTTTTGGCAGAAGACCTTGAAAGCCAGGTTAGCGAGCTTTACGAAAAACTTAAATCTCCGGAGGATTCTCAGTATGCGGCGGCGGTGCCGGAGAGCTTACAGCTACTTAGTTTCACACTTGATGGGACTACGCTTAGCATGAATTTTAGCTCTGATTATACCTCAATGTCTGCGACTGATGAGGTTTTGTGCCGTGCGGCTATTGTCAATACGATGATGCAGTTAGAAGAGGTAGAGGGGGTCTCTTTTTTGGTGGCGGACCAGCCGCTTGTTACTAGCTCAGGCAGCACCATTGGGGTGATGACATCGGACAGCTTTGAGCTTTCTGTAAACCAGACGCTAAATGAGACGGAGCTTACACTTTATTTCACGGATGAGACGGGGCAGTGGCTTAAGTCCGAGCAGCGCACTGTTGTCTACAGATCAGGACAGAGCCTTGAAAAACTTGTTGTTGAGGAGCTTATCGACGGCCCAAGCGAGGACGATAACTATCCGGTGCTTGATAGTAGTCTAAGCCTGACAGGGATATCCGTAACCGATGGCATATGCTATGTCTATTTTGACTCATCATTTTTGCAAAACACTCTGGAGGTGGCGGACTATATTCCGATTTATGCCATCGTCAATTCCCTCTCAGAGCTTTCAGGCATAAGCCGTGTGCAGTTTGTCATCGATGGCAGTCAGGACGCGGTTTTTAGGGAGAGCATATCTCTTTCAAGCGCTCTTTCAATGGATTTAAACTATATCTATCAGGAGTAAATTATTGAAACGAAGACCACTTTTGTTGGCAGCGGCGATAGCCGTACTGGGTCAGGTAATCGCGCTGTATCTCTTTAATTTGGTTTACGCTGCGGTAATTCTAGCCGCGGCATTTGAAATAGGATTTTTTGTGTACGGGTTGACCGGCAGGACATGGAAATACATGCTCCTTCCGGTCATTTTTTTGACCTTCCTGTTAATCTTTTATGTTCAGGTTAGAGATATAAAGCAGATAGAGGAAACGGCCGATGAAATATGTGCGGCTTTTGAGGAGGATGGCATTGTAGGAAAGGTAGCGAGAATTCAAAAAAAAGAGACATCTATTTACATATACATAAACGATGCGACTTATGTGGTTGAGAAAGATCCTGGGGGAGCAAATATTGATGATGCCGCTTATCTAGAAGAAAAAGATGCAGGAGGGATACTGCTGATAGTTGAGGAGTTGCCGGAAGATATATTCCCGGGCTGTAAGGTAATGCTTTGCGGTGAGCTTGAGCTAATCCCTTCCGCTACCAATCCTGGTCAGTTTGACAGCCGGGACTACTATCTGGCGCAGGGCTATATGTTTCGCAGTTTCTCTGCCAAGCTAACCCTGTTGGAGACGGGAAGCGGCCTGCAGTGGTGGATATGGCACATAAGGGAGTTTGCAGGAGATGTTCTAAAAAACATTTCAGATGAAGATGATTTGGAAGTGTTTTTAGCCATGCTTTTAGGAGACAGAAGCGAACTTGATGATGAGACGACGGATTTATTTAAGGCGGGAGGAATATCGCATATCTTAGCCATATCCGGTCTTCACATCTCATTTATCGGAATGTTTCTAAAAAACACACTAAAACGCCTTGGATTTCCTGTTTTTTTAACAGCGCCGATCTGCGGCTTTTTCCTTATATGCTATACATATGGAACGGGAAACAGCGTATCAAGCCAGCGTGCGTGCATTATGATGCTCCTAAAGCTTGGGGCGCTGCTCCTTGGGAGAAGTGCGGACACTCTCTCATCCATGGCTCTGTCCTGGATCATAATATCCCTGCGCTATCCATGGCAGATCACCCAGGCAGGGTGCCAGCTCTCATTTGGCGCGATTTTGGCCATTGGAATGTTTTTGCCGGTGCTTGAAAAAAATGTCCTGGAACCAAAAAAAATAAGGGCGGGCGCTGTGTACAGGTTTTTTAGAGGATTGAGGCGTGCATTTTTAAGCTCCGCCACGGTGCAGCTAACTACCCTGCCGATACTTGCCTGGCATTTTTTTCAGCTTCCGATGTACAGTATATTGATAAACCTCATAGCGCTTCCCCTATCGGGGCTTTTATTTGGTTCGATTTTCCTGGCGGTGGCAGTAGGATCTGTCTTTACCTGCCTGGGGTGGGGGTTAGTCATTCCGAAAACCCTACTTTTGCCCGCGCATTTTGTTCTCGTCTTTTATAATAGGCTCTGTTCTATCTGTACTTATCTGCCGGGATATCTTCTAACCACCGGACGCCCAAGGTGGTGGCAGATAGCTGTTTATGCCACGTTACTCTCTGCCCTCTGCCTTATCCTATACCTTCGCGTGCGAAGGGTTGATATGGACATAGGCGATGATAAGATAGATTTAAAGCCGCTAACAGGTGAGATTAAGAGTAAGCTAGTCCGCCAGCTGGGGTACATGATTTTTATTATTATACTGATGGTTGGCGGAGCGGCTTTTCTAATTAGGGCACGCTACAATGAGCTTACCGTAGTGTTTATGGACGTGGGGCAGGGGGATGGAATCTTTTTGATGGATAAGAGTAGCTGCATTCTTATCGACGGAGGAAGCTCGTTTACATCCGGTGTGGGCACCTATAGGATAGAGCCACTGCTTTTATACTACGGCGTGGATCATGTAAATGCCTGGATTTTTTCACACCCGGATACAGATCACTACAGCGGGTTTATAGAGATTATGGAGGATGAGAGCGCGGCAAACACCTTGCGGGTGGATGCCGTAATCACTGGCGCGGCGGTTAAGGAGGAGAGTAAGTGGATTGAGTTAAGCCAGGTGGCGCAAGATAATGGAATATCTGTTTTATATATGGAAAGTGGGATGACACTAACAGTGGGGGATATGAGTTTAACATGCCTTTATCCCGGAGAGGAGGAAGCTTTTACAGAGACCAATGATCTCTCCTTGGTTCTTAAGCTGGAATACGGCGAAGAGTCCATACTTTTTACAGGGGATATAAGCGAGGATGTGGAGGAGCTTTTGTGTGAGCGCTATGGTAGTAGCTCTACTGCTCTTTCGTGTACCATTTTAAAGGTTGCCCATCACGGCTCTAAGTACAGCTCATCCAGTGAATTTTTGGATATGACGAACGCCTCCTACGGGATCATATCCTGCGGAAATAATAATTACGGGCACCCGGCAGAGGAAACCTTAGAGCGCCTTGACGCGGCAGAAATAGAAGTGCACATCACCAAGGAGGAGGGAGCAATTATTGTCACCATCCCTCACTCATCTTAAGGGATTTTTAAAAAATTAGCTACTTTTTTCATAAAACAAGATGTGTTAGTATATGCGTAAGAAAAAAACTATCGCTTGTGATTAGGGATCCCCAAAATGGAGGAAGTATGGCGCTAAATATACTTATCTGTGATGATGAAAAGGATATTGTGGAGGCATTAAAGATCTACTTTTCTGTGGAAAAGGAGTACGCCTTATTTACTGCCAAGAATGGCTTAGAGGCTATAAAGCAGGTTGAAGAAAATGAGATCCATCTAATCTTAATGGACATTATGATGCCGGAGATGGATGGCATTTCAGCTATGCTAAAAATAAGAGAGATAAGCAATGTCCCAATCATCCTTTTGACCGCTAAAAGCGAGGATACGGATAAGATCTTAGGCTTAAATATCGGGGCGGATGACTATATAACAAAGCCTTTTAATCCTGTTGAGGTGCTTGCCAGGGTTAAATCTCAGCTACGGCGCTATGTCACGCTTGGGGGAAGCACTCCGGAAAAGAGCAGGATCCAGATAGGAAGGATTGAGCTTTACGATGAGGCAAAGAAGGTGCTTGTTGACGGCGAGGAGACCAGTCTTACCCCCACGGAATATGAGATCTGCAAGCTTTTGATGGAAAACCCCGGAAAGGTGTTTTCAACGCGGGACATCTACAGAAAAGTATGGAAGGATTCGCCCGTAGGTGCGGAAAATACTGTGGCGGTTCACATCCGTCATCTGCGGGAAAAACTGGAGATAGACCCGGCGGACCCCAGATATTTAAAGGTTGTATGGGGGCAGGGCTATAAGATGGAGGGAAAACGTGATGGAGAAAATTAAAATCACACATAAGCTATGGGCAAAGATCATTGCTGTGGTGCTCTGCCTTATATCTGCACTTATATTAGCAATCAGTACGGCGGCAACCTATGTTATCATTATCACGGGGCTTTATAATGACCTTGGCACTCTTTCAGAGGATAAACTGGAGGACTACTTTCTGGAAAATATATATGACGGATACCTTGTGAGTGATATCTGCGAAAGCCTTACCTTACGGATTGATACATGGCAGCTCTTTTATGATAAGGACGAGGTGATAAGCCTGACACAAAATTACCTTGAGAATTATTATGATCTGGAGGTCGACGGCTACTCCATTAGGGTGGAGGCTTTAGATGGAACATATCTTTGCGGCTATGAGCTGGATGAGGAAACTGAAGGCGTGGATGAAAGGACATGCCAGATAGTTCTTAGCAGCTCACTGGAGCAGTTTATAGACCGATACGGCTGGGAGGAGAGCTATCTGGTCTATTATGAGGACTACAGCTATGACGATTATCTCGCCGAGCTTTATGCGCTGGAGGAGGAATGGGATGCCGAGGATCTGTATGAACTAATGGAGGATGATGAGGATTACACCGAGGATTTGTATGAGCTTACGGAGGATGATTACGAAAATTTTATCTCTGAGATGATATTTGAAAGCAGCGTATTTACTTTGTACGATGGAGAGTATACCTATGAGATATTTACAAGTGACAATTTAGGAATTTACATGTCGATGGCGGATGCCTTTGATTTTTTGGGATCGGACACGGTTATGAAGCTGATCTATGATGAGAAGGCGTATGTCTATTCGGACGATTTGACAAGCGATATCACAGACACAGTGGAAGATCTGTATGATTTGAGGGGACTTGATGGATCTGAAAAGCTTGTTCTTGACAATCTCCACTCACAGCTTTCGTCAGGGGAGCGCTCTTTAAATATCACAGTTTATATAGACCGTGCCAGTGTCTTATCAGACCTTGAAGTTGATTATACGATGTTTACCACCATGTATAATCTGCGCTATATCATGCCGGCGATATTGATTGTGTGCATTATTGTGCTGCTATCAGCGTTTACATTTCTTTTGTTTGCATGCGGACATAGCGGGAGCACGAATGAAATACAGCTAAATGTAATCGATCGGATCCCTACGGATCTGTATCTGCTGATTATGGGTATGCTGCTTGTGCTTGTGATATATCTGGCAAGGCCGGCTGATTCTGCTATTTATATAGTGGGAGCGTGTTACGGAATCTTTATTATCCTCTTTGGCACTATCCTATCATGCGCCACAAGGCTAAAGGCCCGCACATTCTTAAGAAGCGCGCTTACAGTAAGGCTTGGTCTCTGGATAAAAAAAGGGCTATCTATCATCATTGGCGGACTTCCTCTGATCTGGAAGGGCGGCATTTTACTTGGTGCGGTATTTTGTCTAAACGTGGTCGCATGCGCAGAGTCGTTTCTTGGAGCAATCGGTATAGTTATAAATTTGGCTTTCCTTGTTAT
>CAZYLH010000028.1:0-11460 GCA_964648695.1 uncultured Lachnospiraceae bacterium
CTTTTGTATTGCATTGTCCGTATCCATCAGCCAAAACTTTTGATGCCGGAATACTATCATCGACATTGTAGCCAAATAAAATTTCATCACGAACAAAATTATATATTTGTTTGATACGTTGGAATGTATCTATCTCTTTCCATTTTCTATCACTTATTAACTGCTGTATATTGACGGCCGAAAAATTTAACATTGGTGTTTCTCTCAAATATTCTTCCATACAATCTACCTGCTAACAATTTTTTATAAACGGCAACAATTTCAAGCATTCATTGAATAGTATTCTATTATTATATGTAGCGGTCACAGCTTCCCCCGGCTGCTCCCCGTTGTCTATGTCTTTCCTAATACCCCGCAGTCCTTCGTATACTTCCATTATACAGAATGATTGCAAAAATGCAATTTCCAAAGTGTAAACTTCATCAAAATCTGTTAGTCAAACCAGAGGTTTGCCCGTGGTTAGACTGGTCGCATTGACTGGTGGTATAATTTATTTGCTATTTGTATGAATTTGATAGATTTTGTTTTTATAACTCCTTCTCCCCTATCCCATACTTAAGGATAATCCTCTCTAAAATCCGCCCCACAGGTCTTCTTAGAAGGAGTAAAAAGACAACATTTGAGATGGCATATTCTATGGTCACGGGGATAGCCGCAACCACGTAAGTCGCATAGCGTGTAAAATTAAAATACCCGTCCGCCCACAGAACTGTCCAGACATCCATCAAAAGCGAATACAGCACTCCAAAAACAGCTCCAACAAAAAGGAGCAGTATCCTACTCTTTTTAAGGGGCTGTGCAATCAGTCCCGAGACAAATCCCAAAAGCCCCCAGACCATCATCTGAAAGGGTGTCCAAGGCCCCTGCGAAAAATAAAAATTAGAGATCAGCGCACAAAACGCTCCCGTGGCAAAGCCTGCCTGCGGGCCTAAATACATGGCTGACATCATTACAAGCGCTGTCACCGGCTTAAAGCCCGGCAGCGGCGCAAAAAGGATGCGCCCCGTAACCGAGAGAGCTGTCATCACCCCTATCAGTATCATTTTGGATGTACTCTTCTCTCCTTTTTCCACAGAAACGAGAAATGCTCCGAGAACTAATATCACCGCCCACAGACTGACCCATGCATACCTTCTCCCCTCAAAGAGCACGCTTCCTAAAAATACCGTGGCTGGCAGCAAAAGGCAGAGTATTGCGTATGAAATCCATTTTCTCATCACCGGGCTCCTTCCTTTAGGCAGCACTCCACAACCTGCGCGCATGTGACGGCCCTGGGAAAGAGCTCTCTTGCCATCCTGTTTGCGTATGTGGTGTAATACGCATTTTCTGAAAAAAAGCGTGGCGGTGTATCCGCGCAGAGAAGCTCTCCGTTAAAGAATAATCCGCAGCGGTCTGCCGCCTCCGCGGCAAACTCCACATCGTGAGTGACAATGAGTATCGTCATGCCCTTACCTGTAAGCTCCTTTAAAAGCTGTATAAAGTTCTGTTTAAACACCGCATCAAGCCCCTTTGTGGGCTCATCCATCAAAAGTATTCTGGGGTTTGAAAGCAGTACCTTTCCCAAGGCGCATTTTTGCTGTTCTCCTCCGCTTAGGTCATACGGATGCTGATTTAAGAGATGCCCGATATCTAAAAGAGACGTGACCCTTTCTATCTCCTCATCCCACCTGGATTTTTTCACCTCCATCCCCTCTAAAAGCTCCTCAAACTCCTTCTTTACCGTCTCACTCACAAAGAGTGTCTGAGGATTCTGTGGCAGAAGGGCGATGTTTTCCTTATACAGGGAATTTCCTCTGTATTCCTTAATTCTTTTTCCAGCTATGCTCACACGCCCCCTGTAAGGCTTTGATATGCCACAGATCACATTTAAGGCCGTTGTCTTTCCGGAGCCGTTTCCGCCTAAGATACAAAAAATTTCACCCTGCTTTACAGAAAGGGTCATACCTCGAAGTATATCTCCTCCGTCCCTCTCGTAGCGAAACCACACCTCTGAGAGCTCTATGGCTGACGGCGTATTTTTATCCAAAGTCTTTCCATCTTCTATCTCAGGACACTTTTCGCGCTTAAAATTGTCCTCCAAGAATTTACGCCCCTCCCTGACGGTGAGTGGGCATCTTCCGGATATGTTCAGACCATAAAAAATGCGCACAGGACTTGGAAGAAGCCATAAAAGCTCCTTTCGCGCATGAAGCACCTCGGTATTTTCCCCGATTTTTCGCGGAGCTTCTGAAAAAAGTATTTTTCCCTCATCCATAACGACAACCCTGTCCGCGATGGGAAAGACCTCCTCCAAGCGATGCTCCGCTATAATAATTGTCAGCCCCAGCTCCTTATTCAGTTTCTGAAGCGTGGCGATAAAATCAGACGCTGCAATGGGGTCTAGCTGTCCTGTCGGCTCATCAAGGATGAGCACCCTCGGCTGCATAACCATCACCGATGCCAGATTTAAAAGCTGCTTTTGACCTCCGGAAAGTGAATCCGTATCGCAAAAAAACCAATCCTGAATGCCAAAATAGCTTGCCATCTCTCCCACTCTGCGCCGGATCACATCCTGAGAGAATCCAAGATTTTCAAGGCCAAAGGACAGCTCATGCCAAACCTTATCCGTCACTATCTGATTGTCCGGATTTTGCGTCACAAAGCCAATCTCTGACGCGCTTCTTCTCTTATCAAGCTCTCCGACAGGTATTCCTTCATAACGCACCTGTCCTTCTCTTTTCCCAAATGGACTTAGCTCTCTTTTTAAAAGCTTTAGAAGAGTTGTCTTTCCACACCCCAAGCTTCCGCAGAGCAATATAAACTCCCCGCGGCAAACACCAAGATTTATATCTCTTAGGGCATGTCTTGGCGCACCCGGATAGCTAAATGTCAGATTTTCGATATGAAATATTTCCATTTTGCTCTCTCTCCTATCTGAACAAAAAAGGGAAGAAACGAAAAGATACCAAAGGCAAGGTTAGTGATGATGCTGGATCCGTTAAAGCTTATGGCGCTGATGGACGGATAATACGCAAAACGTAAGTCGCCATTACAGCCGCCCCACAGCGTTATACCTAAAAGCAGCGCCATAGTTACAAGCATCACGAAGTCCCTCTTTGTAAAGCGAAACATAAAAAAACTGCCTCTGCCCTTTAGGCCATACCCTCTGGCTCTCATCGCCATGGCTGTCTCCATTGCATTTTCCGCAGACCAAGAGAGCACTACGCGAAAGACTCTAAGCGCGCTAAGGAGCCTGTTTGGATAGCTGTCCGTAGAGTAGAGCCCTAAGGTTTTTTGAGCACTGCTCACCTTTTTCATTTGCCTAAGGAAAAGCGGAATAAACCTAAGCGCTATAGATAGAATAAGGGAAAGCTTCGGAAAAGGCTTTCCCAAAAGATACAAAAGCTGCTCGCTTTTCATGATCACGCAAAAACACCTGCACCACAAAAGTACTGCCAAAATCGAAAGCCCCATCCCCGCTCCGTAGGCAAGGGCCTCTAAGGTGATGGGATTTCCATTTAAAAAAAACAGCGGCGTTACGCCTCTGTGTGAAAACAAGGGATTTGTCAGGGTGATAAGAAAAAAAAGAATGACGTAAAACCAAAGGCCACCACTGCCACCTTTATACGGCAAAGTTACATAAAAAAGAACAGCTCCCAAAAGCGCTGTGAGCAAAATGATGGGGTGCGTCACAAACATACACACCAAAAGCATTAAGAGGATGTAAATAAAAAGTGTCAGCGGGTGATAATCCTTAAATCCCATATTACTCCTCCGTAAATTCTGCTCCCACGTCTCTTCCCAGATCACATGTGTAGAGCCATTCTATCACATCCCCGTCCTGTAAAACATACTGCGAACAGCCATAGTCCGGGATGATACCGTTTACACGGTAGGTCCAGCCCGAGAGCGGTCCGCAGGAATACTCATATATATTGGCGATTCCCTGGATATATACCGTGCCAAAATTATTGTCCTGCGACCCCTGATACTCCATCTGGATCCCGTGCTCTTTTGCCGCCTGTAAGAGAATATCAAACACCGTCTCATCACCGTAGATCGCATAAACACTCTCGGCAAGTATAACTCCGTCCTCTGGCACAAATTCCTCTGACTTAAGCGCCTCATCCAGATCGTCGTAATTATCCAGAATGGTATCACACCTGATGGTGATGGTCACCTGTCCTATCGCCCAATCAGCTTCTGTACTCTCCTCTTTTGTCTGCTCACCGTAAAATTCTTCTACAGACTGGATGTCAATACCAGTAGCCACTGCGATAAATAACAGCAAAATACAAAGAAGAGCAAGTACGTTTTTTTTCACAATCTCACTCCAGCTCTTATAAGTCAAAACCACCGGGGCTTTTACTCACTTTTTTTCGCTCACCAAAGGTCATAGACTTCATGCAAGCATGAAATCTATGACCTTTTTGTTTTATTGATACAGATTTCTCTTATCCACAACGCGAACTGCCTTGCCCTCGCTTCTGGTGATAGTCTTTGGCTCCACTATCTTTACATCCGCACGGATACCCAGCATGGACTTAAGACCCTTTATAAGCTTTCTTTCGCGGTTTGCGATTGTCTCCGCGTCATCGTCAACCATCTCCGGTGTCATCTCCACCTGCACCTCAATGGTGTCGTTGTTTCCTATACGATCCACCACGATCTGGTAGTTTGCCTGATAGCCCTGGTTTAAGAGCACCGTCTCAATCTGTGAGGGCCATACATTGACACCCTTTACTACCATCATGTCATCGCTTCGCCCCTTAGGCTTCATCATGCGGATATGTGTCCGCCCGCAGGAGCAGGGCTTGGTTGTCAGAAGGCATAAGTCCCTGGTTCTGTAGCGCAAAAGAGGGAATGCCTTTTTTGTGATGCAGGTAAATACCAGCTCGCCCACAGACCCCTCCGGTAAAACCTCACCCGTATCCGGGTCGATGATCTCCGCGATAAAGTGATCTTCCTGGATGTGCATTCCAGCCTGCTCCTCGCACTCAAAGGAGACGCCGGGCCCGCTTATCTCCGTCAGTCCGTATATATCATATGCCTTAATCCCAAGAGCATCCTCGATATTTTTTCGCATCTGCTCCGTCCAGGGCTCCGCACCAAAGATCCCGGCTTTTAGCTTAATCTTGTCCTTAAGTCCTCTCTCATTTACCGCCTCACCCAAATTTGCCGCATATGAGGGTGTACAGCAGAGAATTGTTGCGCCTAAGTCCGTCATAAACTGAAGCTGACGGTCTGTGTTTCCGGAGGACATCGGCAAAGTAAGACAACCAACCTTGTGTGAGCCGCCGTTTAATCCCGGGCCTCCGGTAAACAAACCATAACCGTAGCAGACATGGCATACATCCTCCTTTGTTCCTCCCGCGGCCACGATAGCCCTGGCACAGCAATCCTCCCAGATATCTATATCATCCTGAGTATAAAATGCCACAACTCTTCTTCCCGTTGTACCGCTGGTGGACTGTATACGGACGCACTCTTCTAAGGGAACCCCCAAAAGTCCGTACGGATACTGATCCCTAAGCTCATCCTTGGTAATAAACGGAAGCTTATAGAGATCTTCCACACCCTTTACATCCTCGGGGCTGACCCCCATCTCATCCATCTTGTCACGATAGTACTTTACATGGTCGTAGACATAGCGCACCTGCCCAACAAGCCTCTCGCTCTGAAGGGCTTTTAGCTGGTTCCTTGGCATAGTCTCTATTTCCGGCTGGTAATAATTTTTCATGTTTATTTCTCTCCCCGTCCTAATGAAAATGCTTTGTGGTTAAGTGCGGCAAACTTCTGTGGAACACATTCGTCTATAGCCTGCTGCCACTTCTCAACCGATATATCAAAATATCTGGAAAGTCTTCCCATCAGCACGATGTTTACCGCCTTAGAAGACCCTGCCTCCTCTGCAAGCGAAAGGCAGTCCATAGCATCCACCTGAATGCCCAAAGCCTCCATCTTCTCTATGAGATCTGACGGATAGCTTGCCGCGCCCGTAATTACAGGCATGGGGTCAACCTCCTGCGTGTTTACAACCACGCGGCCACCTGGCTTTAAATATTCCACATATCTGGCAGCCTCAAGCTTTTCAAAAGAGACGATAAAGTCCGCCTGACCCTTGTCTATTATAGGGGAGTACACTTTCTTTCCATAGCGCACATATGTGACAACGCTTCCCCCGCGCTGACTCATTCCGTGAACCTCGCTCACCTTCACATCATACCCTTCGCTCAGAAGAAGATGCCCTAAAAGCTTACTTGCTAAGAGCGACCCTTGCCCGCCAACTCCGACAATCATAATATTTCCGGTCATCATTCCACCTCCTGGGCCTGTAATGCGTTAAATCTGCACAGCTGTTCACAGACGCCGCAGCCAACGCAAAGCGTTGTGTCAATGACAGCCTTGTTATTTCGAATGCTGATGGCAGGACATCCAAGACGCATGCAGGCCTTGCAGCCGACACAGTTTTTCTCCTCCACCCGCAGGGGCTTTTTAGGCTTCACATATTTTAAGAGAACGCACGGTCTTCTGCTGATGATTACAGAGGGCTCACTTGCGGCCAGCTCCCCCTTTACCACGCGGTCACACTCCGCAAGATCATACGGATCTACAACAACCACGCGCTCTATGCCCATGGCTCTACAAAGGCTCTCTAAGTCGATCTTTCCTGCCGGATCGCCCTTTATGTTATATCCTGTGGTGGGATTTTGCTGGTGTCCCGTCATTCCGGTGATGGAGTTGTCTAGAATTATCACCGTGGAATTGCTCTGATTATAAGCGATGTTTGCAAGCCCAGTCATTCCAGAGTGCATAAAGGTAGAATCTCCGATCACAGCCACCGTCTTATTCTCGCTCTCCCTACCAAGAGCCTTGTTAAAGCCGTGTACCCCGCTCACAGAAGCACCCATGCAAAGCGTCATATCCATGGCGCTAAGCGGCGCCACCGCGCCAAGTGTATAGCATCCGATATCTCCTATAACGGTGCATTTATTCTTTGCCAGAGTAAAAAACAGTCCTCTGTGTGGACATCCGGCGCACATCACAGGGGGTCTTCCGGGAAGTGTCTCATCAAGCTTTTTACATGTAGGAAGCTTTCTGCCAAGCTTTCCTGCAATGAGATTTTGAGAAAACTCACCCTCCAAAGGAAGAACGTCCTTACCTGTAAGCTCAAGTCCAAGCTGTTTACAGTGGTTTTCTATAACGGGGTCAAGTTCCTCAATGACCACAAGCTTATCCACCTTCGCGGCAAAATCTAAAATAAGCCTTGTTGGAAGCGGATGTATCATACCAAGCTTTAGAATACTTGCCTCATCCCCAAACACTTCCTTTGCATACTGATAGCTGGTGGATGAGGTGATAATGCCAATGGCGGTATCTCCCATCTCAACTCTGTTAAGTTCACAGTCCTCAGCATACTCCGTAAGTTTTCTCATCCGCTCCTCCACAAACGGGTGACGGCGGATGGCATTTCCGGGCATCATAACATATTTTGCTATATTCTTCTCATATGGTTTCTTAGGCGGAGTGATGCGCTCTGTCGTCTGCACAATGCTCTGTGAGTGTGCCACCCTGGTGCACATCTTGATAATTACGGGCGTGTCAAACTTCTCTGAAATCTCAAATGCCTTTTTAGTAAACTCACATGCTTCTGCAGAATCTGCGGGTTCTAACATCGGGACCTTAGCGGCAATGGCATAGTGGCGCGAATCCTGCTCATTCTGTGAGGAGTGCATAGCCGGATCGTCCGCCACACAGATAACCAGACCTGCGTTTACACCTGTGTATGAACATGTAAACAGAGGATCCGCAGCGACATTTAAGCCGACATGCTTCATTCCGCAAAAGCTCCTTGTGCCCGCCAGGGATGCGCCAAACGCGGTCTCCATGGCAACTTTCTCATTTGGAGCCCACTCGCAGTAGATCTCGTCATACTTTGCGGCCTCCTCCGTCGCCTCCGTGCTGGGGGTTCCGGGATAGCTTGACACAACGCCGCATCCTGCCTCATACAGTCCCCTTGCCAGAGCCTGATTGCCTAACATTAGTTGTCTCATTTTGCAATTCTCTCCTTATATTCTAAGGCTCACCTTTACAGTCCTAAAAGCTTAGCCCCGTTTTTCCACATAATCTGCTCTTTTTCATCATCGCTAAGAGCCATACGGTCAATCCGCCCCACATAATCATCCTGATCCTCCCAGGGAGAATCAGTTCCAAAGAGCACTTTATCTGCCCCGTGCTTTCTTGTAAGGCGTATAAATTCATCGTCCGTCAAGTTGTAATTAAGATATGGATCACCCTCCGATGTATCCCCAGGGGTCACCGGCCCGATAGAAAATGCCGTGTCAAGCCATACAGGCGCTCCGGCCAGATCACGCTCCACCTGCTTCCAGCCGCCCCAGCCGCCCATGTGTGCAAGCACAAAGCGCTCCGGCTCTACCTCCTTAATAACATTTAAAATCTGCTTTACAGAGGCGTAGTTGTGCTCCGGATATCCGATATCAATACCCGCATGCGTAAGGGTAATCAGCCCTATCTGCGATGCATAGTCGATGATTCTTAAGTACCTGATATCATCCATATCCACCATCTGGTATGCCGGATGCAGCTTAATTCCCTTGATTCCGTTATCCTTTAGCCTTACCAGCTCCTCCTTGTAATTTTCATAGTCCGGGTGAATGCCGCCAAAGGTTATAATGCCAAGCTCTAAAAGATCCTGTCTTCTATCTATCATGGAACTGTTGACCTTTTCTACCTGATCCACCCTGGTCATTACCGGAAGATTTACAGAGTAGGTAACGCCTGCCTTTGCGCCAGATTTAGCAAGCATCCGAATTGACCCATCCGTAAAATATTTTGTTCTAGAAAGCTTTCCCAATTTTTCCACCACCCTGGCAGATATCTTTTCAGGAAAGCTGTGTGTGTGAAAATCAATGATCATATTTCCTCCTGATAGCGCCAACGTTTATAAAGAAGCCAAAAACATCCGCCGAACGCTAACAGATGACATTTTATATCAAAATGTCCTTACTGTCAAATCTAAAAGCGGCGAATTTGACCGCTGCAAATCATCATTTTACCTATATTTTTTGTTCTCTGCCGCGTCAACGCTTTAAATGAAAAAAGTTGTCCGTATAAATTGACTTTTCTCTATGATTATGCTAACCTGAGACGAGCGACAAAAGGTCTTATTTTCATACCCATTTGTCTGGCAACTCGTTAAAACAGAAAGGAAAAAAAATAATGCCTGTTACAGATTTACTGGAGAGAAATCATAAACTTTACGGAGATGAGGTTGCCTTAGTGGAGCTTAATCCCCTGGTCAATGACACCAGAAAAACCACCTGGAAGGAATATGATCTGGTGCAGCCGACATCTAACGTGCCCTACCGGCGCGAAATAACCTGGAGTATTTTTGATGAGAAGGCCAACCGGGTGGCAAATATGCTCCTCGGCCGCGGTGTTTCCAAAGGGGACCGTGTAGCTATTCTCATGTTTAACTGTCTGGAATGGCTTCCCATTTATTTTGGAATATTAAAGACCGGCGCTATCGCCGTTCCGTTTAACTTTCGCTTTACATCAGAGGAAATTCAATACTGTGCGGATCTTGCGCAGGTAGATATCCTTTTTTTCGGCCCTGAATTTATAGGCCGTATTGAGGCTATTGAGGAAAAGCTGAGCAAAGGCAGGCTGTTGATCTATGTGGGTGACGGCTGTCCTACCTTTGCGGAAAGCTATCGTGAGCTTGTGTCAGACTGTTCAAGCCAGGCTCCTCTTGTGCGCCTTGAGGAAGAGGATGATGCAGCTATCTACTTCTCCTCCGGTACCACAGGATTTCCAAAGGCAATACTTCATAATCACGAGAGTCTTACACAGGCGGCACAGATGGAACAGCGCCACCATATGACTAGCAGGGACGATGTTTTCCTATGCATTCCGCCCTTATATCACACCGGTGCCAAATTCCACTGGATGGGAAGCCTGTGTGCCGGAAGCCGCGCAGTACTTCTAAAGGGAACCACTCCTCAGATCATCTTAGACGCTGTGTCAAAGGAGCGCTGCACCATCGTCTGGCTGCTGGTTCCATGGGCACAGGATATCCTAACAGCCCTTGACAATGGGGATGTAAAACTCTCAGACTATCAGCTTGATCAGTGGAGGCTTATGCATATCGGTGCACAGCCCGTGCCCCCCTCTC
This sequence comes from uncultured Lachnospiraceae bacterium, assembly GCA_964648695.1. GTDB lineage: Bacteria > Bacillota > Clostridia > Lachnospirales > Lachnospiraceae > UBA4292. The sequence continues at coordinate 10,175 of CAZYLH010000028.1, forward strand.
TTATCCGCCATTGGAAGAGTTACTTCCCTAACCACCTCTACGACACCAACTACGGTCTTTCAGAATCCACCGGCCCCGGCTGTGTGCACTTGGGAGTGGAAAATATCCACAAGGTAGGCGCGATCGGCGTGCCAGGATATCGCTGGAAATGTAAGATTGTAAATGATGAGGGAAATGAGGTTGAACAAGGCTCTGTTGGAGAGCTTTGCGTAAAAGGCCCCGGTGTTATGACCTGCTACTACAATGATCCCGATGCCACCGCCGCCGTTTTAAAGGACGGATGGCTCTACACCGGGGATATGGCAAAGCAGGACGCAGATGGCTTTTACTTTTTGGTTGACAGAAAGAAGGATGTCATTGTCAGCGGCGGCGAAAACATATACCCCGTGCAGATTGAAAACTTCTTAAGTGCCTATGACAAGGTGTTAGATGTGGCAGTAATCGGCCTTCCTGACAGGCGTCTTGGCGAGATCACCGGCGCAATTATCAGCATAAAGCCGGGTGTGACCTGCACCGAGGAAGAGATAATGGAATACTGTAAAGATCTTCCTCGCTACAAGCGACCTAAAAAGATTATTTTTGCCGAGGTTCCAAGAAACGCGACCGGCAAAATTGAAAAACCCGCTCTGCGCCAGAAATACGGAGCTACATGCCTGGTTGCAAGGCAGAACAGAGGTTAACTGTAAGGTCTATTTTTGATTTTGAAAGGAAGCTTAAGGAAATATTATGGCAAAGACAGCGATTGTCACCGACACCAACAGTGGTCTAAACATAGAGGATGGAAGAAAACTTGGAGTTTATGTGCTTCCCATGCCGGTGATCATAGAAAACGAGACATTTACGGAAGGGATGGACATAACACACCAACAGCTTTATACCGCAATGAGGGAGAAAAAGAATATCTCCTCCTCCCAGCCCTCCCCGGGTGATGTCATGAACCTCTGGGACAGGGTGCTCTCATCAGGATATGACGACCTTGTCTACATCCCCATGTCCAGCGGTCTTAGCGGATCCTGTCAGACCGCACTAGGGCTGGCAGAAAACTATGACGGCAGAGTTCAGGTGGCGGACAATCACCGCATTTCACTGACTCAGTACCTCTCCGTTCTTGACGCAAAGCACCTGGCAGACCAGGGGCAGAATGCCATACAGATACGCCAGGCACTTGAGCTTCACGCCATGGAAGCAAGCATCTATATTATGGTTGACTCGCTGGAATATCTAAAGAGGAGCGGTCGCGTCACAGCTGCGGCGGCAGCCTTTGCTACTGCCCTCAACTTAAAGCC
>CAZYLH010000028.1:11560-16394 GCA_964648695.1 uncultured Lachnospiraceae bacterium
AAAATATAACCTATTTAAAACCGTGTCCTGATAGATCTAAGGCACGGTTTTATTTTTTTAACTCTGATGCCTGTGGGTTATTGTGCACTCTCACACTCCCACCAGACATTCTCATTCCACTTTTTCACTCATATCGGGGCGGTTTTCACGGTCTTTCACCTACCTATGAGAAACTTGCGTGGGCTTAGACCTTTTGACCCTAGTATCATTAAATAAAAATAAACTTGCACTCATCCCTTGACATTTCTTTTTCATAGTGGTAGCATTTATGTCGCAAGACGTAGTTTGAAAAACTACATGTTACGACTTTAATAAAGAGGTGATCTTATGAACAAAACACTCTCTCCCACTGTATATAACTCATGCGCACCATCATATAAGGTGCCATCATCTCCCGTGGCAAAGGTCACGGAATTTCATGTAAAAGATTTCTGGAGCTTTATGACACATTTTATTGGACTGATCATGAGCTTTTGCGCCTCTCTCTTTCTCATACAAAAGGCGCTTCACACAGGCTCTACCATCTGCGCCGTGTCCATGCTGGTATTTTCTGTAAGTCTCATACTCCTTTACGCAGCAAGCAGCGCCTATCATGCCCTAGATTTATCAGAAAAAGGAAATAAGCTTTTAAAGAAGATTGACCACATGATGATCTCCGTGCTAATCGCCGGAAGCTACACTCCTGTCTGTCTTTTGGTACTTCCTAAAACTACAGGCATTCCGCTTTTGATTGTCATATGGGGCATCGCCCTTACAGGTATTATTCTTAAGGCCTGCTGGGTATTCTGCCCAAAGTGGATCTCCTCCGTACTCTACATCGGCATGGGCTGGGCATGCGTTTTTATAATCCCCACGCTCTTTACTCTGCTTTCCACAGCCGGATTTTTATGGCTGCTGGCGGGAGGGATCTTCTACACTCTCGGCGGCGTCATCTACGCCCTAAAGCTCCCGGCCTTTAACAGACGTCACGCAAACTTCGGAAGCCATGAGATCTTCCACCTCTTTGTGATGGCTGGAAGTATCTGTCACTTTATCATGATGTACAGCCAGTTAGCGGTGTAGGTTCGGTCGCGATCCAAAAGCCATTGACAACCCCCAAAAATGCAGGGATAATAGATAGCACGATATCACTCACAGGAGAAAGTCATGCCTGCTATTTTATTTTTGCTTTTATGCATGTTTACCGGATGTATTCTTTGCGATTTATTCCTGCCTCAGCTAAAGACGATGGGAGAAAAGAGCTTTTTGGGTAAGCCCCTTAAGCTCTCTAATCTCCTGTTTTTGTTTCCCGCGTGGTTTTTAATCGGAACGCTTATCGTTACCTGGGCGGTGTATCTTATCGCGCTTTTTCTCTCTGTCACAGGGATAAACTCCGATAATCCGCTTATTTTTGCCAATATCTGCGCTATGACTGCGTTTACAGTGCTTGACGCCTTAGTCTACATAAAGGTTATCCGAAGGAAAAATCAGCCGCTTACTGTCACTGCGCCATCAAGGCTTGAAATTGTGCTTTTTTCCCTTTGCCTTATTTTTATCAGCTATCTGATGTTTCTCACCTTTTATATAAAGGACGGCGTCCTATATGTGGGTTACTCCGTGTTTAGCGACTTTGCCCCTCATCTTGGCATGATCCGCTCCTTTTCCTATGGAAATAACTTCCCCACTCAGTACTCACACTATGCCGGTGCGGATATACGCTATCACTTTATGTTTCAGTTTCTGGTGGGAAATCTGGAATATTTGGGGCTTCCCATCGACTGGGCATTTAATATTCCAAGCATTCTCTTTATGTGGTCCGTATGCCTTCTTATCTACGCCCTTGCAGTCAAAATCACTGCAAAGGCGGGCGCGGGTTGTTTAAGTGTTTTATTCTTCCTCTTTAGAAGCTCCCCCAGCCTCTTTCGCTTTCTGGCAGAACTTCCCGAGGGCACATCCATCTGGGAGGCGCTCGCCACACAGACAGACTTTATCTCCTACACCACCCATGAGGATTGGGGACTTTGGAATCTAAATGTCTACTGCAATCAGCGCCATTTTGCCTTTGGCATCGCCTTAATGCTCTTAGCGCTCATTCTCTTTATGCCCTACGCCTGTAAGATGTATGGGCGCCTAAAGCGAACATACATAAAAAACAAAGAGGAAGGCAGAAAAAAAAGGCTTTACGCCCTCTCTTACACCTTACTTATTGATCATGAGGCCATATTGCCAAAAAATCTCATCTTTGCCGTTTTTATGGGGTTAGTGCTTGGCAGCATGGCGTTTTGGAACGGCGCTGTTTTGATCGCTGTCCTCCTCGTTTTGTTTGTGATGGCTCTCTTTTCCTGTAACAGGCTTGACTACCTTATAACCGCAGTTATAGCCGTTGTCCTGTCCGTTTTACAGACCCAGCTCTTTATCTCTGATAGCGCCGTCACACCCAGCTTTTATTTTGGGTTTTTGGCAGAAAGCCGCACACTGTTTGGCGTTTTAGAGTATATGCTAGAACTCTGGGGGCCGCTTCTAATCCTTGGCGCTGTGTACTTCTTTTACGCTAAAGGGTTCCTGCGCTTACTGATGATCGCCTTTTGCGCTCCACTGCTCTTTGCCATGACGTTCTCGCTTACCGTTGATGTGACAGTAAATCACAAATACATTATGATCGCCGCCATGCTGCTATCCATCCCGGTCGCCTCCTTTGTTCTTCGCATCTGGGAAAAGCGCGGTTTGGGACGCAAAATTCTGGCAGGGCTACTGGTGCTCTCCATGACCGCCACTGGTATTTTTGATCTGGCGGTGATAATCAGAAAAAATCAGTATACTGTAAGCTTTGATCTGGACGATGAGCTTATCGCCTGGATACGCGAAAACACGGATTCTGATGATATTTTTCTTACTGCAAATTACTCCTTAAACAGGGTAGTGTTAGCAGGAGCAATGCTATATGATGGCTGGCCATATTATGCGTGGAGCGCCGGGTATGACACCGCCTCAAGAGATGAACAGGTTAAGAAGATGTATGAGGCAGAAAGCAGCGAGGAGCTTTCTGCCCTTGTAGAAGAAAACAATATTTCATATATCATTGTGGACTATGAAGCGCGCTCAAGCGAGGATTACACCGTGAGGGAAGACATAATCTCCTCCACCTATCAGGTTGTCTACACGGAGGGCGAGGGTGACTTACGTCTTACTATCTATGACACCTCACTGCCCATCACTAACTCTTCCTGACAAGGCCTCTCATCGTCTCATAAAATTCAGAATAATCCCTCTTTAGGCGAACCGGCTTATAATCCTTATCCAAAATACAGTGTCTTGATGAGCCGGTACAGACCATCTCTCCCGTCTTAGCACTTCGCATCTCATAGGAAAGGCTAAAGCGGACAGGGCCAAAATCTGTCAGGCAAACGTTAATTTCAACCTCATCATCAAAATGAGTCACTTTTTTATAGCTGCACTCCACATCCAGCACCGGTGAGAGGAGTCCTAACTCCTCAAGGTTGGTAAGCGGATAGCCCAAGCGCTTTAAAAAATCCACTCTGGCCTCCTCCATCCACCTTATATAATTGGAGTGATGAGTGATCCCCATCTGATCTGTCTCGTAATACTGCACTCTGTGAATGTATGGTCTTTCCTCCATAATGCCCCTCTTAATCATTAAACTTTTTTTCACTGCTCTAAGAGATACCCCAGCACGGACAGCACATACATCCCCGTCGTCTCAGTGCGAAGTATCCTTCTTCCAAGAGTGATAGGCTCATATCCAGTTTCTTTGGCAAGAGCAACCTCTGTCTCATCAAAGCCTCCCTCCGGGCCGATAAAAATGGCAATGGACTGCCCGGGTTGTATACTTGAAAGCTTCTTTCTGGTAAGCTCCATGGGACTCTTTCCACCCGCAAGCTCATATGGAAAGAGCTTTACCGCAGCTCCAGCTGCCTCTTTCATCGCCTCAGAAAAGCTCATCGGAAGTGCCACCTCTGGGATATATCCTCTTTTTGACTGCTTTGCCGCGGCCTCTGCGATCGCCTGCCATCTGGTGCGCTTCCCCACAGCCTTCTTCTCATCCAGCTTTACCACGCACCGCTTCATGCGCACAGGCACTATCCGAAAAACGCCAAGCTCCACGGTTTTCTGAATGATAAGCTCCATCTTATCCGCCTTTGGAAGCCCCTGATAGAGCGTGATATGACAGGGAAGCTCCTGGTGCTCCTCCTGCCGGTATGCTATTTTAGCGGTCACACACTCGTCATCAAAGCTTTCTATAATGCAGTAGTATTCCATGCCGCAGCCATCGCTTGCCATAAAAGCCTCTCCCGGCTTCATCCGCAGTACATTTACGATGTGATTTACATCCGCTCCGTCAATGCGCACAAAGCCTCCAATAGCCTGATCCGAACGAATAAAAAAATGCTGCATGGCTCTACTTCCTCCTGCAGGTGAAGCTAACCCAGTCTTTCTGATGATTGATCTCTAAGATCTCAAAATTCTCATTTAATTCAAGCGACTTACGCACCGCCTCCTCCTTTGTATTGATAATCCCGGAGGCGATATAGATTCCACCTTTTTTTAGATGCGGTGGGACCTCTGCCTGTAAAGGAATAATCACCTCCGCCAGAATATTTGACACCACCATATCATAGCATCCATATCCAACCGCATCCTTGATAGCTCTGTCATCTATAATATTTCCCGTATAAACCTTAAGCGTCTCCTCTGAGATTGAGTTTGCCTCGCGGTTTTCTCCGGTTGCGATTATGGCGTTTTCATCCAAATCCGTGCCCACCGCATGGTCAGCTCCCAAAAGTATGGCGGCGATGGATAAAATCCCGGAGCCGCACCCGATATCAAGCAGAGCATC
>CAZYLH010000029.1:0-9448 GCA_964648695.1 uncultured Lachnospiraceae bacterium
TCCTTGGCAGTGAGCCCACAGCTCCATATGAGATTTTGGAGCGCTATAAGGGAACGGACCTTGAGGGCAAGAGCTATGAGCCGCTCTTTGCATGCACAGGCGAGGCTGCCGCAAAGCAGAAAAAGAAGAGCCATTATGTGACATGTGATACCTATGTCACCATGGGGGATGGTACCGGCGTGGTTCACATCGCTCCTGCTTTTGGTGAGGACGACGCGAGAGTCGGAAGAAACTATGATCTGCCACTGGTGCAGTTTGTGGACAGCAAGGGTCATATGACTAAGGAGACGCCTTTTTGCGGTCTGTTTGTAAAGGATGCGGATCCGGAGGTTTTAAAAGACCTGGATGCGAGGGGGCTTCTTTTTGCTGCGCCCAAATTTGAGCACAGCTATCCTTTTTGCTGGAGATGCGACACACCTCTGATTTATTACGCTAGGGAGTCCTGGTTTATCAAGATGACAGCTGTAAAGGACGACCTGATCGCTAATAATAATACCATCAACTGGATCCCCAAAAACATTGGGGAGGGTCGCTTTGGAGACTGGTTAAAGAACGTACAGGACTGGGGCATTTCAAGAAACCGCTACTGGGGAACGCCTCTTAATATATGGGAGTGCGAGTGCGGTTATCAGCACGCGATCGGCAGCAAGGAAGAATTAAAGAGCATGTCTTTTAACTACCCCGAGGGGGGAGTGGAGCTTCACAGACCCTATATAGATGCAGTTCACATTACATGTCCTGAGTGCTCTAAGCAGATGACACGAGTGCCGGAGGTTATCGACTGCTGGTTTGATTCCGGTGCGATGCCGTTTGCACAGTATCACTATCCTTTTGAGAATAAGGAGCTGTTTGAGAAGAATTTCCCCGCGGACTTTATCAGCGAGGCGGTGGATCAGACTAGGGGGTGGTTTTATTCCCTGCTTGCGATCTCCACGCTGATCTTTAACAAGGCTCCGTATAAGAACGTTATCGTCCTAGGGCATGTACAGGATGCAAACGGACAGAAGATGAGTAAATCAAAGGGAAATGCTGTGGATCCCATGGAGGCCCTAAATTCCCTGGGTGCGGATGCTATACGGTGGTATTTTTATTCCAACAGCGCACCGTGGCTGCCAAATCGCTTTCATGAAAAGGCTGTTATCGAGGGGCAGAGAAAGTTTATGGGAACTCTCTGGAACACCTATGCCTTTTATGTGTTGTATGCGGATATTGATGAGTTTGATCCGACAAAGCATGAGCTTGAATATGACAAGCTCCCCGTGATGGATAAGTGGCTGCTCTCCAGGCTTAACACACTCGTAAAGACGGTGGATGATTATCTGGAAAACTACAAAATCACAGAGACAACAAAGGCTTTGCAGGACTTTGTGGATGAACTGAGCAACTGGTATGTGAGGAGATGCCGCGAGCGCTACTGGGCAAAGGGCATGGAGCAGGATAAGATAAACGCCTACATGACGCTCTACACAGCCCTTGTGACGTTTTGCAAGTGCGCAGCTCCCATGATTCCCTTTATCACAGAGGATATCTATCAGAATTTAGTAAGAAGCGTTGACAAAAACGCCCCTGAGAGCATTCATCTGTGCGACTTCCCGGTATGGGATGCTTCGATGATCGATACAGAGCTTGAAAAGGATATGGACTTGGCGCTAAAGATCGTTGTGATGGGACGTGCGGCAAGAAACGCGGCAAGCTTAAAGAACCGTCAGCCCCTTGCTAAAATGTTTGTAAAGGCTCCTTTTAGACTGTCGGATTATTTTGTGGACATCATAAAGAACGAGCTAAATGTAAAGGAAGCGGAGTTTACGGATGATGTTAGGGCATTTACAACCTATACCTTTAAGCCGCAGCTTCGTACCGTGGGCCCTAAGTACGGAAAGCAGTTAGGGGCGATAAAAGAGGCGCTCACAAAGCTTGACGGAAACGCTGCAATGGATGAGCTTAAGTCCGCAGGTGAGCTTACCCTTCTTGATGGCGCGGTAAAGCTAAAAGAAGAGGATCTGCTAATCGAGATGGAGCAAAGAGCGGGCTATGCCTCCGAGAGCAATGCAGACGTGACGGTTGTGCTTGACGGCAATTTGACTACGGAGCTTATCGAGGAAGGCTTTGTGCGGGAGATCATCTCAAAAATTCAGACCATGAGAAAGGAAGCTGGATTTGAGGTGACGGATCACATCTGTGTAAGCTACTTTGGAAATGACAAGCTCGCTGATATCTTTACTCGCTATGAGGCAGATATTGCAAAAGATGTGCTCGCAGATCACATTAGTGCTGGAGATGAAGGCTCTTACTCTAAGGAGTGGAATATAAATGGAGAGGCTATAACCCTGGGAATTTCACGGGTAAGATAATTAGAAAAATGCCCGGGATTGGTATACCTGGCTAAAAGGAGGATGAAACGATGGCGATCAGGTTTGACAAGGCAGAGTTTCAGAAAAGTGTTAAGCAGAATGTAAAGACCCTTTATCGCAGAAATTTAGATGAGGCGACAAAACAGCAGCTTTTCCAGGCGGTGGCTTATGCTATCAAAGATTTTATCATTGATCAGTGGATTGCCTCGCAGAAGGCATATGAGAAGCAGGACGCAAAGACGGTGTATTATCTGTCTATGGAATTTTTGATGGGTCGTGCCCTTGGAAACAATATCATAAACCTTGGCGCGTGGAAAGAGGTCAAAGAAGCCTTAGATGAGATTGGCATTGACCTAAACGTTATCGAGGATGAGGAGCCGGATGCGGCTTTAGGAAACGGCGGTCTTGGCCGTCTGGCGGCGTGCTTTTTGGATTCGCTTGCAACACTGGGATATCCCGCTTATGGTGCAGGTATCCGCTATAAATATGGAATGTTTGCCCAGAAGATTGAGGACGGATATCAGGTGGAGGTGCCGGATAACTGGTTAAAGTACGGAAATCCCTTTGAGCTTCGTCGGCCTGAGTATGCCTGTGAGGTAAAGTTTGGCGGATATACCAGAGTGGAGTGCGACCCAGAGACAGGACGTGAGCACTTCTTTCAGGATGGATATCAGTCTGTCAGGGCTATCCCCTATGACCTTCCCATTGTGGGCTACGGAAACAATGTGGTAAATACTCTGCGCATATGGGACGCAGAGCCCATCAATGTCTTTAGCTTAGATGATTTTGATAAGGGAGACTACCGAAAGGCAGTTGAGCAGGAAAATCTTGCCAAAAACCTGGTGGAAGTGCTCTATCCAAACGACAATCACTATGCGGGAAAGGAGCTGCGCTTAAAGCAGCAGTATTTCTTTATCTCTGCGACTCTGCAGACCGCTGTGAAAAAGTATAAGCTAAGTCACGGGGGAGATGTTAGAAAGCTTTATGAGAAGATAGTCATCCAGATGAACGATACCCACCCTTCAATGTCCGTGGCGGAATTGATGCGCATTCTGATGGATGAGGAAAATCTCACCTGGGAGGAGGCGTGGAGCATCACAACAAAGACCTGCGCATACACAAACCACACCATCATGAGCGAGGCTCTTGAGAAGTGGCCCATCGAGTTATTCTCCAGGCTCCTTCCGAGAATCTATCAGATAGTGGAGGAGATCAACCGCAGGTTTGTGCTTGATATTCAGAGTAAGTATCCTGATGATCACGAAAAGGTCAGGAAGATGGCCATCATCTATGACGGACAGGTGAAGATGGCGAATCTTGCCATCGTGGGAGGCTTTTCTGTAAACGGAGTTGCAAGGCTTCACACAGATATCCTAAAGAAGCAGGAGCTTAGGGACTTTTACGAGATGTTCCCGGAGAAGTTCAACAACAAGACAAACGGTATCACTCAGAGAAGATTTTTGCTTCATGGAAATCCGCTTCTCGCAAGCTGGGTGACAGAGCGCATCGGGGATGATTGGATCACAAACTTAGACCATATCAAAGGTCTTAAGATCTATGCGGATGATGAGAAGGCTCAGAAGGAGTTCATGAACATCAAGTACCAGAACAAGGTGGCGCTTGCGCACTACATCAAGGAGAATAACGGCATAGATGTAAATCCTCGCTCCATCTTTGATGTTCAGGTAAAGCGCCTGCATGAGTACAAGAGACAGCTCCTAAACATCCTGCATGTGATGTATCTCTATAATATGCTAAAAGATAACCCGAACATGGACTTCTATCCCAGAACTTTTATTTTTGGAGCGAAGGCGGCGGCCGGGTATCATCTGGCAAAGATGACAATCAAGCTTATAAACGCTGTTGCAGAAGTTGTAAACAACGATAAATCCATCGGCGGAAAAATAAAGGTGGTGTTTATCGAGAACTACCGCGTGTCTAACGCCGAGAAGATCTTTGCGGCAGCGGATGTTTCTGAGCAGATTTCCACCGCGTCAAAGGAGGCGTCAGGTACCGGAAATATGAAGTTCATGTTAAACGGTGCGATCACTCTGGGAACTATGGACGGTGCGAATGTGGAGATCGTAGAGGAGGCTGGAGCGGAGAATGCTGTGATATTTGGTCTTTCCTCCGACGAGGTGATAAGATATGAGAATGAGGGTGGCTATGATCCCATGGAGATATTCAACAATGATCCGGAGATTCGCCGTGTGCTGATGCAGCTCATTAACGGATTTTATTCACCTAACGATCCGGAGCTTTTCAGAGGGCTGTATAACTCTCTGTTAAACACCTACAACACAGCGAAGGCGGATACTTACTTCATCCTTAAGGACTTCAGGTCCTACCATGAAGCGCAGATGAAAATTGAGCAGATGTATCGCGATGAGAAGAACTGGGCCCGCAGTGCGATAATAAACATCGCAAGCTGCGGCAAGTTCTCCTCCGACAGAACTATCCAGGAATATGTGGATGAGATCTGGCATCTGGACAAGGTCACTGTTGAGGTTGAATAATGAGTCGATCAGACTCCTTCTGGCTTCGTATTAAGGCGCTGATGCAGCCTGCCACTGTAAACAACAGAGGAGTCGATATAATATTCATAAAGGAAAACAGGTTGTTAAAGAGGAAACCGACGATCCCCGCAGCAAGGGCGATTAAGATAGGGTTCCTCTTTTTTTGCCTTACAGCTTCTTTGATAAGGCTGACAAATATTCCAAAGTAGCAGAGCGCCCCCAAAATACCGGTGTTTACAAGTGAGGTCAAAAGTTCATTGTGAGCATTGGTGATGGCGCTGCTCCACTGGTTGGTAAAGGTCGAATGATGTGTGCTCATATACGAGTAGTAGCAATCCGGACCTACGCCAAAAAGCTTCTGCCAGATATTAAGCTCACCGTAGGATGTGAGTGCCATGGACCAGTTCATCCCGCGATATGTTCCCCATGAGTCGTCAAACATAAAATATTTGCTCTCAGCAAGAGATCCAAAGTCGATTATGTCGCTGAGATTGGTGACAAGTATGATCAGAAGTATAAGACCGACAATGGTAAGTGCCGCAATTATCAGGATAATTCGTTTTATGCGGGGTATGATACTATCAACCTTTTCCGTCTGTTCTGGACTAAGTTTAAAGGATAGAACTGTGAGCGCCAGCCAGATTGCGGCGATTATTACACCGATGAGGCGAAAGATATTGTTCTGGCACACAGTTGTTACTGTGGAGGAGAGGCTGACCATCTGATCTGCAAAAATGATCTGGATTACACCAAGAGCCTGCATCGCCAAAAAGGCGATGGTCAACATGAGAAAGAAGCGCCTTAGCCTGTCAAGATTTGAGCAAAAGACCTCGAATAAGAACAACAGAACAAAGAGCATGCACACATATATGCTGTCGCTGTCCTGCATAACCATCGCCATAGTGCTCACAAAAATCAGAGGGATGAGAAGGATATCAAGCTTCTTATTTTTCCTGATGAGAAAGTATCCAAGCTCCATGGGAAGGACAATTGCCATAAAGCAGGCATACCAGTTTTTCTGACCGATGGTTGGGATATATGCATTCCAAAAATCCTCATCTCTGCCAGTATAGAGATCAAAGAGATTAATGTGAAAGCGCGCAAGGACACAGAGAACGTAGATGATGGCGGCAGCCCCAAACAGTCCAAAGAGCCACAGGCGCGAAAATTTGAAGTTTCTGGATATTACAAAGTAGACCAGCAAAAAGAGAAGCTGGGTGATAAGTCCCATATACCAGCTGGATGCGCCGCTGATGGCGGTATCCCTATAAGAAGATGTGAATGTGGAAATGCAAATCACAGCGGTATAGCCGATGGCAAAATAGTCAGCGGTAAGAAATTTAGTGTGAAGCGTTTTCTTCTCCGTGTGGAAGATGTAGATGATGATAGAGAGAAGCAAAGCCGGGAGCAGCAGGCCGCACGCGACAATATAGAAATACTCTTTTTTTGCCGTGGCAAGCTTCACAAAACCGTTTTTCATGTAGAGAGGATAGATAATCATGGAGATCATAAAAATCCATACCAAAATATTTCGTGCCTTTTCCAAATATTTCATTGCAGGCTGTTTCATAGAAAAATTCCTCCTTATGATCTTGTTACTTAAAAGATAGTCCTCCGTCAATTTGGACGGAGGAGTTTAGAAGCTTTAAATTTTAGTAGGCCTTTCCCCAGTAGACCAGCTTTTTTGCGGGTTTGCCGCAGCAGACGCATACATCGGAAAGGTGCTCCTGCTCAAAGGGTATGCAGCGGCTGGTGACAGTGGTTTCCTCTTTTATCTTGATTTCGCAAGCTTCATCCCCACACCACATAGCCTTTATAAAGCCTGGTTTATTATTTGCGCAGTCTAAAAATTCTTCATAGTTTCTCGCTTCGCTTATGTGGGCGTCGCGGTGAGCAGTTGCGCGCAGGAGCATATCTGTTTGCATCTGGTTAAGCTGCTCTAAAACCTTGGCAGAGAGCTCATCAAACGTTACAACAGTCTTTTCCCTAGTGTCACGGCGAACGATGGTAACTGTGCCGGTCTCAAGGTCTCTCGGACCGATCTCAACACGCAGAGGGATACCCCTCATCTCCTGCTCTGCAAATTTAAAGCCAGGACCTTTGTCTGACATGTCTGCTTTTGCTCGGCAGACATTTGAGAGTTCATTTAAAAGCTCCTCGGCCTTTTCCAAAACGCCGGGCTTATGCTGGGCAATGGGCACCACCATCACCTGCACGGGCGCGATGCGGGGCGGAAGAACCAGACCGGAGTTATCCCCGTGCACCATGATTATGGCGCCGATGATCCTCGTGGACATTCCCCAGGAAGTCTGGTGTACGTACTTTAGCTGATTGTCCTTGTCCGTATACTGAATATTAAAGGCCTTTGCAAAGCCGTCTCCGAAGTTGTGGCTTGTACCCGACTGGAGAGCCTTCCCGTCGTGCATTAGCGCCTCGATAGTGTATGTGGAGCTTGCTCCCGCAAACTTTTCCTTGTCGGTTTTTTGCCCCCGTATCATAGGAATGGCAAGCACTTCTTCGCAAAAGCTAGCATATACGTCTAGCATCTGGATGGTGCGCTCCTTAGCCTCCTCGGCTGTGGCATGAGCGGTGTGTCCCTCCTGCCATAAAAACTCCATGGAGCGCAAATAGGGTCTGGTAGTTTTTTCCCAGCGCACAACGGAGCACCACTGATTAAAGAGTTTTGGGAGATCTCTGTGAGAGTGAACGATCTTTGCGTACAGGTCACAGAAGAGAGTCTCCGAGGTAGGGCGAACGCAGAGCCTTTCTGGTAGCGGCTCAAGCCCCCCGTGAGTTACCCAGGCAACCTCCGGAGCAAAGCCCTCCACGTGATCCTTCTCCTTTTGAAGAAGACTTTCCGGGATAAACAAGGGCATATATACATTTTCCACACCGGTTTGTTTAAAGCGGTAATCAAGCTCCTTTTGGATGTTTTCCCAAATGGCATAGCCGTAGGGGAGATGAACCATGCATCCGCGGATGCTGGAATAATCCACCAGCTCTGCTTTTTTAACAACATCTGTATACCACTGAGCAAAATCCTCCTCCATCGAGGTGATCTGCTCAACTAATTTCTTCTCTTTTGCCATACATTCCTCCTGGGGTTATTTTGTAAAGCTTAGGCCGCATCGACCCTTGCAATATCATAGGTCAATTGGGGGGATTTGTCAAGGAAAGCAGGCTTGTTGAGGGGCTCTCCCTGCGTGATTTTTTTGTGACTTTTTTGCGGCAAGAGGAGACTTGATGAGTTTGTTAAAAATTTATCAATTTGGCTGTTGCAAAGAAAAAAACTATGTGCTAGAATGAGTTCAACCGTGGGTGATTATGCCCAGAAAGGCTTTAGAATACTTTTACGGAGGTAAAACAAAATGGCAAAGAAGGTCGTTTTAGCTGGCGCATGCCGTACAGCTATCGGCGCAATGGGCGGGACGCTTAGCACCACCCCCGCAGTAGATCTTGGTGCGATCGTTATCAAGGAAGCCCTAAAGAGAGCAGGCGTTGCTCCAAAGGCAGTTGACCAGGTATATATGGGCTGTGTCATCCAGGCAGGACAGGGACAAAACGTTGCCCGTCAGGCATCGATTAAGGCAGGTCTTCCTATTGAGGTTCCTGCAGTGACCATAAATGTTGTTTGTGGTTCTGGTCTAAACTGCGTAAATATGGCGGCTCAGATGATTATGGCAGGTGATGCTGACATTGTTGTGGCAGGTGGAATGGAGAACATGTCCATGGCTCCCTATGCAGTTCCTCAGGCACGCTACGGCTACAGAATGAACAACGGCACTCTGGTGGACACCATGATAAAGGACGCGCTGTGGGATGCGTTTAACGACTATCATATGATAAAGACCGCAGACAATATCTGTGAGGAGTGGGGGCTTACAAGAGAGGAACTTGATGAGTTTGCATTAAAGAGCCAGCAAAAGGCAGAGGCAGCTCAGAAGAGCGGCGCATTTAAGGCGGAGATCGTTCCTGTAGAGGTAAAGAAAAAGAAGGAGACCATCATCTTTGATACAGATGAGAACCCTCGTCACGGCTCTACCATAGAAGGACTTGCAAAACTTCGCGCCATCAACCCCGGCGGATTTGTGACAGCGGGCAATGCCTCCGGTATCAATGACGGTGCGGCTGCCATTGTTGTTATGAGCGAGGAGAAAGCAAAGGAGCTTGGAGTAAAGCCCATGGCTACATTTGTGGCAGGAGCTTTAGCAGGCGTTCGCCCCGAGGTTATGGGTATCGGGCCCGTGGCTTCCACAAAGAAGGTTATGGAAAAGGCCGGCATGAAGATAGAGGACTTTGACATCATCGAGGCTAATGAGGCATTTGCAGCGCAGTCCGTTGCAGTAGGAAAGGACTTAGGAATAGACGTGGACAAGCAACTTAATCCCAATGGAGGAGCGATAGCTCTTGGGCATCCCGTGGGTGCATCAGGATGCCGTATTTTAGTGACCCTGCTTCATGAGATGCAGGCAAAGGGTGCAAAGACCGGACTCGCCACACTTTGCATCGGCGGCGGTATGGGATGCTCTACCATCGTTAAGATTGAAGACTGATTAAGCTAAGAGGTGCCAAGATGGAATT
>CAZYLH010000029.1:9548-11470 GCA_964648695.1 uncultured Lachnospiraceae bacterium
TCTACCATCGTTAAGATTGAAGACTGATTAAGCTAAGAGGTGCCAAGATGGAATTTATAACATATGAGGTAAGCGGACAGGTTGGTGTTATCACCATTAACCGTCCGAAGGCATTAAATGCGCTAAACAGCCAGGTGCTTGAGGAATTAGATAAGACTCTTGATGGGGTGGATTTGGAAAATGTGCGCTGCCTGATTCTCACAGGAGCAGGCGAGAAGTCATTTGTCGCAGGTGCGGACATCGGCGAGATGAGCACTCTGACAAAGGCAGAGGGCGAGGCTTTCGGAAAGAAGGGAAACGATGTATTCTTAAAGCTTGAGAACTTCCCCATCCCTGTAATTGCAGCGGTAAACGGCTTTGCTCTAGGCGGTGGCTGTGAGATTTCAATGAGCTGTGATATCCGCATCTGCTCTGAGAATGCTGTGTTTGGCCAGCCGGAGGTGGGTTTGGGAATCACCCCCGGATTTGGCGGTACCCAAAGGCTGTCAAGGCTTGTGGGACCCGGCATGGCAAAGCAGATGATCTACTCTGCAAGAAACATCAAGGCGGATGAGGCATACCGCATCGGACTTGTAAATGCCGTATATCCTTTAGATGAGCTTATGCCAGCGGCACAAAAGCTTGCCGCCACAATCGCAAAGAACGCTCCTATTGCCGTAAGGGGCTGCAAGAAGGCTATAAACGAAGGCCTTGAGGCGTCCACTATGGAGGAGGCTGTTGCTATCGAGGAGAAGATTTTCGGAGATTGCTTTGAGACCGAGGATCAGAGATACGGCATGGCGTTTTTCCTTGACAGAAACAAGGAAAAGGTAAAGGAGCCTTTTAAAAATAAGTAAATATGTTTGGTAAAAAATCAGGCTTTTCATGCTTGCATGGAAAAGCCTGATTTTGAGATGTTTAAGGAAAGATAATAAAGGCCGGTTTTGGCAGTTTTATTATAACAAATATTTTAGGAGGATACAAAGATGAAGGTTGGCGTTATTGGCGCAGGTACCATGGGACAGGGCATTGCTAAGGCTTTTGCTCAGATTGATGGTTACGAGGTTGCTCTGTGTGATATTAAGCAGGAGTGGGCCGAGAATGGAAAGAACAAGATTGCCGCAGGCTATGCGAGACTGGTTGAGAAAGGCAAGCTGACACAGGAAGCGGTTGACGCCATCCTTTCTCGCATCACTCCCGGCTTAAAGGAAGACCTTTGCGCGGACTGCGATTTGATCGTGGAGGCTGCGTTTGAGGATATGCAGGTAAAGAAGACTACATTTGCAGATCTGGACAAGATTGCAAAGCCCGAGTGCATCTTTGCATCAAACACATCCAGCCTTTCCATCACGGAGATCGGAAACGGCTTAAGTCGCCCGATGGTTGGCATGCACTTTTTTAATCCCGCAGACCGCATGAAGCTTATCGAGGTTATCGCAGGCGTAAACACTCCGGACGAGGTTGTTGAGAATATCAAGAAGATCTCAGAGGAGATCGGAAAGACGCCTGTGCAGGTAAATGAGGCAGCCGGTTTTGTTGTAAACCGTATTCTGATCCCGATGATCAATGAAGCTGCATTTATCAAGATGGAAGGTGTTTCTGACATCGCAGGCATTGACGCAGCTATGAAGCTTGGCGCAAATCATCCTATGGGACCGTTAGAGCTTGGCGATTTCGTTGGACTTGATATTTGCTTGGCTATCATGGATGTGCTCTACAAGGAGACCGGCGATAGCAAGTACCGTGCTTGCCCCCTGATCCGCAAGATGGTTCGTGGCGGAAATCTGGGAGTAAAGAGCGGCAAGGGCTTCTATGTATACAATGCTGACCGCACAAAGACCCCGGTTGACGCACTGTAATTGGGTGTGAGACAAAGTTTTCAGGAGGAAAAAACAAATGGATTTTACATTAAGCAAGCAGCATGAGATGTCAAGGACTCTCTT
>CAZYLH010000029.1:11570-15437 GCA_964648695.1 uncultured Lachnospiraceae bacterium
GCACAGCTTCTGGTTTACAAGGCCGCTTGCAAGAAGCAGGAATATCAGACCAATCCCAAGGTTTCCTACAGCGTAGAGGCAGCTATGGCAAAGCTATATGCTTCCGAGGTTGCGATGGAGGTTACCACAAAGGCGGTTCAGCTCCACGGCGGTTATGGCTATATCAAGGAGTACGATGTTGAGCGTATGATGCGCGATGCGAAGATTACAGAGATCTACGAGGGAACCTCTGAGGTTCAGCGTATGGTTATTTCTGCAAACTTATTGAAGTAGGAGGACACAAACGTGAAGGTTATCGTATGTATTAAGCAGGTACCTGACACCAAGGGCGGCGTACAGTTTAACCCGGATGGTACATTAAACAGAGCAGCGATGCTCACTATTATGAACCCGGATGACAAGGCAGGTCTTGAGGCTGCTCTTAGGCTGAAGGATCAGTATGGCGCTGAGGTTACAGTTCTTACAATGGGTCTTCCAAAGGCAACGGATGTGCTCCAGGAAGCAATCGCTATGGGCGCTGATAAGGGTGTGCTCATCACAGACCGCGTTTTGGGCGGCGCAGATACCTGGGCTACATCCACAACCATCGCAGGCGCGATCAGAAAGCTGGATTATGATCTGATCATCACCGGCCGTCAGGCTATCGACGGAGATACCGCACAGGTTGGGCCTCAGATCGCAGAGCATCTGGGACTTCCCGTAATCTCCTATGCCCAAGAGATTAAGATTGAGGGCGATTCTGTAATTGTTAAGCGTCAGTACGACGATGGATATCATATGTTAAAGGCTAAGATGCCCTGCCTGATCACGGCTCTTTCTGAGTTAAATGAGCCCCGTTATATGTCTGTGGGCGGCATTATTGACGCTGTAAACGCAGAGATCACTGTTCTTGGCAGAAAAGACCTGATTGATGTTGATGATTCTAATATCGGGCTTAACGGCTCCCCTACAAAGATCGCAAAAGCTTCCGACAAGGTAAGAAAGGGCGCTGGAGAGAAGGTTGTACCGGATTCTCCTGAAGATGCGGTTGAATATATTGTAGGGAAACTGAGTGATAAACACATAATCTAGAATAAAGGAAAAGTGGTGAATAATATGGGCGCAATGAAACCAGAAGAAATCGCAAACTACAAGGGCGTATATGTATTCGCTCAGCAGGTAGATAACAAATTAAGTGGTATTGCATTTGAGCTTATCGGCGAGGGAAAAAGATTAGCAGAAAAGCTTGACACCGATGTGACGGCAGTCCTAATAGGCTATCAGGTAAAGGGCCTTGCAGACGAACTTGCTGCATATGGCGCAGATAAGGTGATCGTAGTGGACGATCCTGAACTGAAAAACTACAGGACAGAGCCCTATGCGCATGCGCTTGCATCTGTGATCAATGAGTATAAGCCGGACATTGTCCTGGTTGGTGCGACAGCCATCGGTCGTGACTTAGGACCTACCGTGTCTGCAAGGGTTGAGACCGGTTTGACAGCGGACTGCACATCTCTTGAGATCGGAGATTTCCCGTTAGTTGCCATCCCCGGCAAGGAGCAAAAGCACAATCAACTTTTAATGACACGTCCGGCTTTTGGCGGCAACACCATCGCAACCATCGCATGCCCGGACAACCGTCCTCAGATGGCTACGGTTCGCCCCGGTGTTATGCAAAAGCTTAACAAGGTGGAGGGTGCAAAAGCAGAGGTGATCGAGTTTAATCCCGGTTTTACCAAAAACAGCAAGTATGTTGAGATTTTAGAGGTTGCCAAGGCAGTTTCAGATATCAAGGACATTATGGACGCGAAGATCTTAGTATCCGGCGGAAGAGGCGTTGGCTCTCCTGAAAACTTCAAGATCCTTGAGGGCCTGGCAGAGGTGCTTGGCGGACAGATTTCCTGCTCAAGAGCTGTTGTGGACGCAGGATGGAAGCCGAAGGAGTTGCAGGTTGGACAGACCGGTAAGACGGTTCGTCCTCAGGTTTACTTCGCAATCGGTATTTCCGGTGCCATCCAGCATGTGGCAGGTATGGAGGAGTCCGATCTGATCATCGCCATCAACAAGGATGAGGACGCTCCCATCTTTGACGTGGCAGATTATGGAATTGTTGGAGATTTAAACAAGATCGTTCCGGCGCTGACCGAGAAGATCAAGGCTGCGCTTGCTGAGAAGGCGGCAAATTAATTTGTTTTCAGGGTGGAGGAAGTAATGTTCCTCCACCTTTTTCTTGATAAAGGGCAAAAGCTGATCATAAATTTCATTCCTGCATGAAATTTTATAATACCAGAAAGAATATTTGCCAGACAAATCTTCATATAAAAAAGCAAGAGAACATTACAAGTTCTCTTGCCTGATATTTTAATCTTTAAAAAGACCGGGATTTCCTCTATGCTCTTTAGACTATGAGATTATGTGAGAGCATTAAATTTCTAAAAAGTCCCGGAGTTTTTCTAATTTCTTTAGAGCATCCTGTCTTCCAAGTTCATACTGAGCTTTGATGCGGGCTCGATCATGCTCCATACGGCCGATGTGCAGATCACGGCTTGGCCGAATTATGAGTGCTTGGCCACATTTTTCCCTAGCAGAGATGTATTTAAGGGTGTTATTGTAGTTGGTGTGGCGGTTTGCTATGGCCTGTAAAAAGAGCGGATAGGCCTTATAGAGCCGCTTTGGCAGGATCATATTTGTAGGCTTTTTTTCATATCCTTTAGGCCTTGTGAGAACCACTATATTTTTCTCATAGCCCATCTCTTCAAAGGCTTTTAAGGGAATGCTGTCGGAGATGCCGCCGTCAAGAAGTTCTTTTTTCTCAATATTTACAATGTGAGAGACCAGCGGCATGGACGCTGAGGCTTTAATCTTATCAATCTCGGCGCCGCGCAAAGTGGTGATGGGCAAAAAGACCGCCTTACCTGTTTTTAAGTCGCTTGCAGCCGCGAAAAAGGGGATGTTTTTTACCCGGCGTTCAAAGCTGTCATGATCAAAAGGATCTAAAACCTCGGGAATGGAGTGATAGCAGAACTTCTCATTTACCAGATCACCAGTCAAAAGCAGGGAGCGAAAGCTCATAAAACGCCAGTCCTTACAGTACTTCATGTAGTAGCGGATGCTCCTGCCAGGTTGATCGGAGAGATAAGAACAGGCGTGGATAGAACCTGCAGATACGCCTACCACGCCGTTTGTGAAGATGTTATTCTCATATAATACATCAAGTACACCAGCGGTATAGATACCCCGCATGGCGCCACCCTCCAAGACAAGCCCTGTTTTCATTTCTGTCCTCCATATTGTGTCCCTTAGGCGGTTATTAATGTAAATTTAGCAAGCAGATGACGGGAGTCGAACCCGCCTCATCAGCTTGGGAAGCTGAGGTACTACCGATATACTACATCTGCGAACGATGATAGTCTAGCACAGATGAAGGAAAAAAACAAGAGGAAAATGGGCGGATTCGTCTCACCAGCAGAGCACTTCGTGTCCGGTCTCCGTCACCAGAACCTGAATTTCCCACTGGGCAGAGGGCTTGCCGTCCATGGTCGTGACAGTCCATCCGTTTGCTGCATTTGTCTTTATGCGGTGCGTTCCCATATTGATCATCGGCTCAATGGTAAATACCATGCCGGGCACCAAGAGCATCTGTGTCCCGGGTTTTCCAATATACCCCACCCAAGGGTCCTCGTGAAATTCCAGACCACAGCCGTGTCCGCCGATTTCCCGCACCACTCGATAGCCGTTTTCCATGGCATGTTTGTTTACCGCATATGCCATATCTCCCAAAAAGCCCCACGGCTTTACCTGCTCAAGACCAAGCTGCACACATTCCTTTGTAACCTGTACCAGCTTTTTCTTTGCCTCATCCACATCTCCCAGCATAAACATTCGAGA
>CAZYLH010000030.1:0-15239 GCA_964648695.1 uncultured Lachnospiraceae bacterium
CACATCCTTCTGTCTCGTCAGGTAGGCGTTCCTTACATCGTTGTATTCATGAACAAGTGCGACATGGTAGACGATGAGGAACTTCTTGAGCTGGTTGAGATGGAGATCACAGAGCAGCTTGAGGAGTATGAGTTCTCCGGATGCCCCATCGTTAGAGGTTCAGCGCTGAAGGCTCTTGAGGATCCTACAAGCGAGTGGGCTGATAAGATCATGGAGCTGATGGACACTGTTGACGAGTATATCCCGGATCCTGTTCGTGACACAGATAAGCCTTTCCTTATGCCTGTAGAGGACGTTTTCTCCATCACCGGTCGTGGTACTGTTGCAACTGGTAGAGTAGAGCGTGGTGTTCTTCATATGCAGGATGAGGTTGAGATCGTTGGTATTCAGGAGGAGACCCGTAAGGTTGTTGTAACCGGTATCGAGATGTTCCGCAAGCTGCTTGACGAGGCTCAGGCTGGTGACAACGTAGGTGCGCTGCTTCGTGGTGTTCAGAGAAACGAGATCGAGAGAGGTCAGGTTCTCTGCAAGCCCGGCTCTGTAAAGTGCCACACCAAGTTCACTGCTCAGGTATACGTACTGACCAAGGACGAGGGTGGTCGTCACACACCTTTCTTCAACAACTATCGTCCTCAGTTCTATTTCAGAACAACTGACGTTACAGGTGTCTGCATGCTGCCTGAGGGCACTGAGATGTGCATGCCTGGTGACAACGTAGAGATGACAGTAGAGCTTATTCACCCTGTAGCTATGGAGCAGGGTCTGAAGTTCGCTATCCGTGAGGGTGGACGTACTGTGGGTTCTGGTCGTGTTGTAAGCATTATCGAGTAATAATATGCATTTTAGGGCTTCTGGGTTTTCCGGAGGCCCTTTTTTTAGCCGTAACTAAAAAACACGAAAATACAAAACAAAAACTTTACTTCGTTAAAGGGATATTGTATAATCAGATTCGGCGGCTGCAAAAACCGTAGCTGTACTTAATTTCCATAGGAGGAAAAAGAGATGTCGTATGTTGATGAGATTTATGCTCGCGTTGTTGAGCAGAATCCCGGAGAGAAGGAGTTCCATCAGGCAGTGAAAGAGGTTCTTGATTCCTTAAAGCTGGTTATTGATGCGAACGAGGACGAGTATCGCAAGATGTCTTTGTTAGAGCGATTGGTTGAGCCTGAGAGAATTGTCTCCTTCCGCGTTCCATGGGTGGATGATAATGGAAAAGTACAGGTGAATAAGGGCTATCGCGTACAGTTTAACAGCGCAATCGGTCCGTACAAGGGAGGACTTCGCTTCCATCCTTCTGTAAATCAGAGTATTTTAAAGTTTTTGGGGTTTGAGCAGATTTTCAAGAACAGCCTTACAGGTCTTCCGATCGGAGGAGGAAAGGGCGGCTCAAACTTTGACCCTAAGGGAAAGTCGGACAGAGAGGTTATGGCTTTTTGCCAGAGCTTTATAACAGAGCTTTCCAAGTATATCGGTGCCAATCAGGATGTACCCGCGGGAGATATCGGTGTAGGTGGCCGTGAGATTGGCTTTATGTATGGACAGTACAAGAGAATGACTGGTCAGTATGAGGGCGTGCTGACAGGAAAGGGCTTGACATGGGGCGGTTCTTTGGTTCGCACTCAGGCTACAGGCTACGGCCTTGTGTATATTGTAGATGAGATGTTAAAGCATGTTGGAAAGACCATGGAAGGAAAGACCGTGGTTGTCTCCGGCTCTGGAAATGTTGCGATCTATGCTACGGAGAAGGCTCATCAGCTTGGCGCTAAGGTTGTTGCCCTAAGCGACTCCAACGGTTATGTATATGATCCTGAGGGAATCAAGCTTGATATTGTAAAGGATATCAAGGAGGTTAGGAGAGGACGCATTAAAGAGTACGCAGATGCAGTTTCCACTGCAACCTACACAGAGGGCAAGGGCATCTGGTCCATTCCCTGTGATATCGCACTGCCCTGCGCAACCCAGAATGAGCTGGATTTAGAGGATGCAAAGACCTTAAAGGCAAACGGATGCTTCCTGGTGGCAGAGGGCGCTAATATGCCTTCCACAAGAGAGGCTACTGACTTCTACCTTGAGAACGACATTATGTTTATGCCAGGAAAGGCTGCAAATGCCGGTGGCGTTGCCACATCTGCTTTGGAGATGTGCCAGAATTCCGCTAGAATGTCCTGGAGCTTTGAGGAAGTTGACGAGAAGTTAAAGGCTATCATGGCGGATATCTATGAGAAGACTGCCGACGCAGCAAAGCGTTACGGTGTGCCCGGAAACTTTGTTGCTGGTGCAAACATCGCGGGCTTTGAGAAGGTTGCGGATGCTATGAAGGCACAGGGTATCGTCTAAAGGGAAGTATGATATAATTTTACACACAAAGGGTTCTGCCATATTTGTCGGCAGAACCCTTTTTTACAAAAAAATAAGAAAACGAATGGATTTTTAATAGAGCATTTTTATAAGGCGTGCTATAATGGATGCGGCATACCGAAAATATTTGATTTATTCTGATGTCGAAAAAAAGAAGTTTTAATTTATCTCAGTGCCCAAAAAGGACAGGTGTGGTGTGAATTATGAGGCTTAGAACAAGACTGATCATCGCTTTTTTGATCATACTTATTATGCCGGTCACGTTGTTTGCGATATTTGGGGGTGCGGTGGTGATACCGCAGCTTCAGATGGTGGCAGATACCTACGGGATTGACACGGGGCTTAGCAGTCTTACGGGGACGTCCTTTAAGATGTTGACGGCTATAACAAATTCCCTGGAGGAAGATGTCGAGGAGATCATTTCTGATAATCCGGACAAGTTTTTGGATTTTGACTTTATAGAAGAGCTTAACAACTCCTTTGAAGAAAAAAATTCATATCTTGTAATACGTGTGGAGAATGAATACTGGTATATAGGAACAACCCAGATTTCTCTGGAGATCATAAACGAGGCGGTCCTTGACGACACAGTGCAGGTTTATGATTTTGCGGCGGAGGTGGGGCAGGTATACAGCCGTATGGACGTAAGGTTTTCAGACGGCAGAAGCGGAGAGATATATATCTTCACAAAAATAAATAACCTGCTCCCTGAGATAAAGCAGTTCCTCTATAGTCTGATTGGACTTATGGTACTGATACTGGTCATCACAGCCGCGGTGTTGGTGACATGGATTTATCGCTCCATCATTCATCCGATTGGGGCCTTAAGGATTGCGGCCCAGAATATACGGGATGGAAATCTGGATTTTGACATGGATATCAGAAATGATGAGATGGGAGAACTTGCGGAGGACTTTGACGCTATGAGAAAGCGTCTAAAGGACAGCGCCAGGGAAAAGCTGGAGTATGATGCACAGAGCAAGGAGCTTATAAGCAATATCTCCCATGATTTAAAGACCCCCCTCACGGGTATCAAGGGATATGTAGAGGGGATTATGGACGGGGTGGCTGATACGCCTGAAAAGCTTGACAGGTATCTGCGCACCATTCACACCAAGGTAAATGACATGGACAGGCTTATCGATGAGCTGACCCTGTATTCCAAAATTGACACAAACCGCATTCCATATAATTTCGTTCCACTTGATGTTGGAGAATTCTTCGAGGACTGCGCCTATGATTTGGAGATGGAGCTTTCTTCAAAGGGCATCAAGTTTGTGTATCTAAATTATGTACAGGAAAACACCGAGATCATGGCGGATCCTGAGCAGCTTAGAAGGGTGATAAATAACATAATCAGCAATTCCGTAAAGTATATGGACAATGATCAGGGGCTGATTACATTAAAGCTAAGCGACGAGGGCGAGTGTATTTTGCTAGAGGAGGAGGATAACGGTGCGGGCATTGCCGAAAAGGATCTCCCATATATATTCGACAGGTTTTACCGCGCGGACGCCTCAAGAAATTCTACAAAGGGTGGAAGCGGAATTGGCTTGGCGATCGTCAAAAAGATTGTGGAAGATCACGGCGGTCGGATATGGGCGACCAGCAAGGAACATACCGGCACGGTGATGCACATTGAGTTAAAAAAATACATAGAACAGCCTGAGAAAGAAAATCAGAGTGCAGCCTGGATAAAATAGAAGGAAGGAGTAAGCCCCGAGTAGGTGGACGGGGCGGGTTTTAGAAGATGAGCAGACTTTTAATTATCGAAGATGAGCAGGTGATCGCGGAGCTGGAGAAGGATTATCTGGAGCTTTCCGGCTTTGACGTGGTGATGGAAAATAACGGAGCCAGCGGCTTAAAAAAAGCTTTGGCGGAGGAGTTTGATCTGGTCATATTAGACCTGATGCTTCCGGGAATGGACGGCTTTGAGGTGTGCAAAAAGATCCGCGCGGTAAAGGACATCCCTATTTTAATGGTTTCGGCAAAAAAAGATGACATTGATAAGATAAGGGGCCTGGGGCTTGGGGCGGATGACTATATCACAAAGCCATTTAGTGCAAGCGAGCTGGTGGCGCGTGTAAAGGCGCACCTGTCGCGCTATGAAAGGCTTACCGGAAGCGGCGCAAACAAAAATACGGTGATAGAGATCAGAGGGTTAAAGATTGATAAGACGGCACGGAGGGTGTTTGTAAACGGCGAGGAAAAGAATTTTACGACCAAGGAGTTTGACCTTTTGACATTCCTTGCGGAAAATCCTAACCATGTCTATTCAAAGGAAGAGCTGTTTAGGGAAATCTGGAATATGGAAAGCCTGGGAGACATTGCCACAGTTACCGTTCACATCAAGAAAATCCGTGAAAAAATAGAGGCTAATACAGCAAAGCCCCAGTATATCGAGACCATCTGGGGTGTGGGGTATCGCTTTAGAATGTAAACTATTAGGTGAAAAAAATGTGGGATTTAGTCTTTCTAGCCAGTGAAACATTAAAAATCAATAATTTTTATTAGTTAGTCTTGAACAAAAAATAAGAATGTGTTAAAATAAACTCGGTTTGGCGCGAGGGGGTGGCTTTCATGGGGAAGCCACCCTTATGTGCTTAAAGGCAATTTTGCAAAAAGGCAAGAAAAGGAGGAATAAATATGAGAAAGGCAAAAAGAGCGTTAGCGCTTGTCACAGCCTTGAGCATGCTTGCTGTCGCAGGATGCTCCACATCCAGCAGTGACACCACCACGACGGATGCAACTGAGGATGGAGACACCAGTACATCTGACAATGATGTTGCAGAGGCGGGCGAGTATACTTACAATTATGCGTTAAGTGTATTCCCTACAAACTGGAACCCTCACCAGTACACAACATCAACAGATGATGAGATCTTACAGTATCTGGAGGCTCCCTTCTATGAGTTTGATTACAATGAGACAGGGGACGGATACGAGCTGGTTGCACTGGCGGTAACAGGTGACCCGGAGGATCTCACCTCTGAGTATGTTGGCCAGTACGGAGTAGAGGAGGGAGATACCGCTAAGGTATGGAAGTTCACACTCCGCGACGACCTTGCATGGGAGGACGGAACTCCTATCACAGCTTATGATTATGTTACCAGTGCAGCGCTTTTATTAGCGCCAGAAGCTCAGAACTACAGAGCGGATATGCTCTATTCTGGTAGCCTTGAGATTTATAACGCAAAGAACTATCTGTATCAGGGACAGCATGCATATTCCACAATGATGATCTCTGAAGATTATCTTGATGAGGAATATGTGGCTGTAGCGGATATGGAAGTTGACGAGGACGGCTACTTCTTGGTAGACGGCAAGGATCTTGCCTTAAAGCTTACAACTGACCTTGGAAGCTGGTCTTCTTCAAACTCCATGGAAGATTATTATGAGGCTTACGGTGAGGAGTACTTCACACTTGATGGCGTAAATCTCTACACTGATGTGTTAGAGGCAAACGCAGATGACGATGGAAATGTTCTGGTAAATCAGGAAGTGTATGAGGCACTCTGCCACATCGTTGCATCACTTCACGGATATGACAGCGCAGAGGCTTATGCAGAGGCCGTAGGCGACTATGCATATCTTGAGTGGGAAGAAATGGTATACTACGGCGAGGATTATGCTGAGGTAGATATCTCTGAGGTTGGTATCTTCGCACTTTCTGACACAGAGCTCGTTTTATGCCTTGTAACACCTCTTGAGGGCTTCTACCTGCTTTACGCCCTGACAGACAGCTGGCTGGTAAACGAGGAGCTCTACACCGCTTGTGAGAGCTACACTGACGGTGTTTACACAAACTCCTACGGCACAAGCGCAGATACTACAATCTCCTATGGTCCTTACAAGCTTGAGAGCTTCCAGCAGGATAAGGAGTATGTACTTGTAAAGAACGATCAGTACTTTGGATTTACAGATGATACCTATCAGACTACCAGAATTCAGGTAGAGTATGTAGCAGAGGCTTCCACCAGACTGGAGATGTTCTTAAATGGTGAACTTGATACCTACGGACT
This sequence comes from uncultured Lachnospiraceae bacterium, assembly GCA_964648695.1. Taxonomy (GTDB): domain Bacteria; phylum Bacillota; class Clostridia; order Lachnospirales; family Lachnospiraceae; genus UBA4292. The sequence continues at coordinate 6,381 of CAZYLH010000030.1, forward strand.
GCAGTCAGAGGATATGGAGACCTATGCAGCAAGTGATTACACCTACTACTCACTTGGTGATTCTACCTACTTCCTGGCATTAAACCCTGACTTAGAGGCATTGACCGCAAGCCAGGAGCTTTTGGGAGATGGCTATAACAAGACCATCCTGACAGTCAAGGAGTTTAGAATGGCTCTAAGCTTTGCGCTTGACAGAGCAGCGTTTGCACTTGCGGCCGTTCCGACAAACTCAGCTGCATACGGTATTTTCTCCAGCGTTATCGTGGCTGACCCTGAAACCGGTGAGACATATCGTTCAACAGACGAGGCAAAGCAGGTTCTTGTAGACTTCTGGGGTCTGTCCGATGAAATCGGTGAAGACAAGCTTTACGCAGACTTAGATGAGGCTGTAGAGAGCATTACCGGATATAACCTTGAGCAGGCAAAGATCCTCTTTGAGGAGGCATATCAGATCGCTATCGAAGAGGGCTTAATGGATGAGGATGATGTGATTGAGCTTGTGATCGGTGTTCCGAACAGCTCCAGCAGTGCTTACAGCAATGGATATGAGTTCCTTGTAAACTGCTATACAAGTGCGGTAGAGGGAACAAGCCTTGAGGGCAAGCTGCAGTTTACCATGGATGACACCATTGGCAACTCCTTTGCAGAGGCTCTTCAGAACAATCAGGTAGATATCCTCTTCTTAGTAGGTTGGACTGGCTCCGCTCTTGATCCTTACGGACTCATGGAGGCATACACATCCTCCTCATATCAGTATGATCCCAGCTGGGATACCACGACAGCTGAACTTGAGATCACACTGACTGATGGAAACACATACACGGCAACTGTATGGGATTGGACTCAGACGATGTCCGGCACAGTGATAAGTATAACTGATCAGGATGGAAATGTTTCTGAGTTCTCCGCTGGTTCTACAGATGGCAATTCTGAGGACAGGTTCTTGATCTTGGTAGCACTGGAGGGTGCGGTTCTTGATACCTATGATATGATTCCTCTTGTGGACGCTGCAAGCGCTTCCATGCGTGGTATGCAGATTAACTACTACACAGAAGAGTATATCTTCGGTCTTGAATTTGGTGGCGTTAAATACTACACCTACAACTACGATGATGCTGAGTGGGCAGCATATGTTGCAGAGCAGGGTGGTACTCTGAACTACCAGTAAATTAAAAAATCAGATTTAAATTATCTTTACCAGGGCGGCAGCCTGCGCTGTTTGCCCTGGTCTGGTTTTGCATTTATGAGAGGGCTTGGAAGATTTCAGGCCCTGACACAAGTACAAAACAGACAATGGAGGTTTCTATGATCAAGTACGTGCTAAAGCGAATAGCGCTGATGATATTTGTCTTCTTTGTTATTCTCACCATGTGTTTTATTCTGGTCAAATTACTGCCACTAACGGATGCGCAGCAGTTTGGCAAGGATGCAAACCTGATTCAGCAGCGCCGCGAGGCACTGGGATATAACGAGCCCATTCTGGTGCAGTATGGCATATTCTTAAAGCGCACGCTACTCGGAGGCGACTGGGGAATCAGTGAGACTTTGTATCGCGGACAGGAGGTTTGGGATGTATTTGTCTCAAAGCTTCCCGCTACGCTTATGGTGAATGTCTATGCCATGATCTTAAGCGTCCCTCTGGGACTTTTGCTGGGAATATATGCAGCTCTTAAGAAAAACAAGTGGCAGGATCATTTGATATCCACCATGGTAATGGTCTTTATCTCAGTGCCCTCATACGTTTACGCACTGCTTGTACAGTATATTCTGTGCTTCAAGCTTAAGATATTCCCCCTGCAGATGAACAGTGGAACGGATTACTTTAGCTGGAGTATGTTTATCTCTGTTGTTCCGGCGGTGATCTCGCTGGCTTTTTCAACAGTGGCGAGCCTTACCAGATACACCAGAGCGGAGCTCTCGGAGGTGTTGACCAGTGATTTCATGCTCCTTGCAAGAACAAAGGGCCTTACAAGGGCGCAGGCCACCGTGCGCCATGCCATGAGAAATTCCATGGTTCCGGTGTTCCCCATCATCCTCGGTGAATTTGTGTCCATCCTGTCAGGATCTCTGATTATCGAGAAGATCTTCGGTGTGCCGGGAGTTGGCCAGCTCTACTTAAACTCCATAACGGCGTTGGATTACAATTTCTACATGCTGTTGACGGCATTCTATACACTCATTGGACTGGTATCCGGTATCGTGGTGGATATCAGCTACGGATTTATTGATCCTAGAATCAGAATGGGGGAGCGCTAATATGAATATGAATGACGATTATTTAAACATCCCTAAAGAAGAGTTTGAGTTTTATCAGAGAGAGGGCAAGATCCACGACAAGAAGCTGGAGACAAAGCCCATCGGATATTTTAGAGATGCCATGGGGCGTTTTGCGAAAAACAAAAGCTCCGTTGTGGCGGCAGTGATTATCATATTTTTGGTGCTGTTTGCCGTTTTTGTTCCCATCATCTTTTCTAACTCTTACACACAAAATCCAACAGATACAACCTATCTGCAGTACGCAAAGCTCCTGCCTAAGAGCAGTCTCTTTTCTTTTCTTGGCTGGGATGGCTGCAAGGATACGACGCTGAGCGCAGACCTCTATAACAGCTATCTCGCCATAGCCGAGGAGACGGGAATGAACCCTATCACAGAGGTTTATAAGGCGGATTATGAGGACAGCTCCAGCGGTTCAGATACAACATATTACGATGTGCGCCTGGATTCCTATGTTCAAAATGGAATGATATACTTAACTCTTACTGAGGATGAATACAAGGATATTCAGGAATGGCAGAATGAGACCGGTATCCAGGTTATATATCCCGCGGTTGACACATCCCAACTTCAGCTCGATACGCTTAAGAACAATGCCAACATCTGGTATGAGTGTACAAATAAGGGTATGCCAAAGCTTAACAGTGACGGCGAGTTTGTGAACATCTATAAGACCACCGGAAGCGACGGAGATTATGACAGCCTGCGTATAGAGGGGGATGACGGCTCCTATCGTTATGCCCTGATTTCAGGAACCTCCGATGCTATAGCATATAAAGTGCGTGTGTTTACCTACACCTACTTCCAGTACCGCTATGGCTTTGAGCCAAGCTTCCTCTTTGGAACCAACTCTTATGGACAGGATATTCTCACAAGACTTGCAAATGGTGGGCGTTTCAGCCTTGTGTTTGCGATAAGCATCGCGCTAATCAACATGGTTATCGGCGTGATCTACGGTTCTATCGAAGGGTATTATGGCGGCGTGGTGGATTTGGTGATGGAGCGTATAGCAGACATTTTGGTTGACGTGCCGTTTATCGTGGTGGCCTCACTATTCCAGCTGCACTTAGCGCGAAAAGTGGGCGTTGTCCCCTCCCTTTTATTCGCCTTTGTGATGACGGGGTGGATAAGCATGGCATCCACCGTCCGTATGCAGTTTTATAGATATAAGAATCAGGAGTACATTCTGGCGGCAAGAACCCTTGGCGCTGGCGACATGAGGCTTATGTTTAGGCATATTTTCCCAAATGCGATCGGTACGATTATCACCAGCTGCGTACTGATGGTTCCAAGCGTTGTGTACTCTGAGTCAAACCTGACATATCTGGGAATTGTAAACTTGGACTCGTCCACAAGATCGTCCATCGGTTCCATGTTGTCAGCGGGTCAGTCCCTGCTTTCAACATATCCACATATCGTGCTCTTCCCGGCGGTGTTCATCTCCCTCTTAATGATTAGCTTTAATCTGTTTGGAAATGGACTGCGTGATGCCTTTAACCCCTCACTGCGTGGTACGGAGGACTAAGATATGGAGAAAAAATTATCTGTTAATAACCTGGTGATCTCCTTTCGTACACCGGGAGGCAAGGTACAGGCGGTTCGAAATATCAGCTTTGACTTAAATAAGGGCGAGACTCTTGCGATCGTGGGTGAGTCCGGCTCGGGTAAGTCCGTTACATCAAAGGCGATGCTCGGCATTTTGGCGGGCAATTCCATTGTTGAGGGCGGCTCCATCATATATGACGGGATGGATTTGCTAAAGATAACCGAGGGTGATTTCTACCACATCCGCGGAGATAAGATCGCAATGATCTTCCAAGATCCTCTTTCCAGCTTAAATCCGATCATGAAGATCGGCAAGCAGCTGACGGAGGCGATGCTTTTAAAGGGCAAGGCGCGCCAGAAGGCGAGTCGTAAGGCGTTTAATGAGACGCTGGCAATTTTAGAAAAGCTCATGGTGCAGGCAAAGCCTGCGGGACTGGATGAAGAGGCGATAAAAAAGCTCTGCGCAGATTTTGATAAGTTTGAGACTGCATCCATTAAGATGGAGCAGGACTATGACCGCGCACATGAGTCCGCGATTGAGGCGCTTGATCTGGTGGAGGATATTCTCTTCCACATCGAAAAGAACGCTTTTTCTGACCAGAAGTATAATATCTTAGAGCTTATACGTCTTGCTAAGGGTTCTGTAAACGAATACGTGGTAAGCGAGGAAAAGGAAAAGCTTGAGAGCCTGATCACAGAGCTAAAGAGCGTTTCTAAAAATGAGATCCGTGAGAACAAGGATTATCCGAAAACGGTGGAAATTTTAGGCAGCGTAAAGGAAATTCTAAAAAACGCTCTGGCAAAGGAAGTGCCGGATTTTTATGATATGGCATACTATATGACCTTTTCCGGGCAGCCGCTGCCGGATAAGCCCCTGGCAGAGCTTAACGAGTTTGTAAAGAGCTATACGGACGAGAATTTTACAGTAAAGTTTAGACAGGCGGCCGAGGCTGCTCTTTGCTACAGCGCCGGGCTTAGCAATGAGAAGAAACTTAAGGCGCTTAAGGTTATCTCTGAGAAGAGAGATGTCTTTAATGAGGAGCAGTTAAACAAATCATCCTGTAGGGAAGCGGCTGAGGCGATGATAGAGGCAGTGGAGGCTTCTATTGACCCGGTGGAAATCCGCAAGGATGGTCTGGCATATACCTTTAAGAGCAGCCTTAATGGAAATATAGATACCTATTTTGAGGGAATTACGAAGAACAAAAAGGCTGTTAAGGTTCACAACAAACAGCAAAAAAAGTATGACAAGCTTGTAGCAAAAAATAAAACACCATCCTGGAAGGTTACCCCTTCCACAGCGGTTGATCTAAATGTGGTGAAAGAAACCATAAACCATGTGATTGACCGCCTGGTGGAGCACTATCAGGATATACTAAAAAAAGCAGACAGTAGGGATTACTCTGCGCAGACGGATGAGCTTTTGGTATTCTTTAAGGAAAACGCATCCGGAGTAGTGGCAAAGGTTACCAAATCCATGGCTAAGTATAAGGCGTTAAAGCTCATGGAGGAGGTTGGAATTCCCGATGTGAGAAAGCGCTACAACCAGTATCCTTTTGAGTTTTCCGGCGGAATGAGACAGCGTATCGTGATTGCGATCGCGCTGGCGGCGGATCCGGACATTTTAATTTGTGATGAGCCGACAACCGCTCTTGATGTGACAATCCAGGCGCAGATTTTGGAGCTTATCAACAAGATAAAGGCGGAGCGCAATCTCTCAATTATCTTTATTACCCACGATCTGGGAGTTGTCGCAAACATGGCGGATAGGATTGCCGTAATGTATGCGGGAAAGATTGTTGAGACGGGTACAAGTGAGGATATATTCTATTCACCTGCTCACCCATATACCTGGGCGCTACTTTCTGCAATGCCCGATACGGAGACCAACGAGAGGCTTATCGCCATCCCCGGAACTCCTCCGAATATGATTTATCCCCCTGTGGGAGATGCATTTGCAGAGCGTAACCAGTATGCGCTAAAGATTGACTTTAAGCGTCAGCCGCCCATGTTTAAGATAAGCGATACGCATTATGCGGCTACGTGGCTGCTGCACCCGGATGCGCCAAAGGTGGAGCCTCCTAAGATTATCACGGAGAGAATCGAAAGAATGAGACAGAAAAGAGGTGAGGTCAATGGCTGAAAAGGACGAAGTGATCTTAAGAGTCGAGCATCTTTGCCAGTATTTTAAGGAAAATAAGGCAGTGGATGACGTTTCCTTTGACATTAAGAAGGGCGAGGTCTTTGGTCTGGTTGGAGAGTCCGGCTGCGGAAAGACCACAACGGGCCGCTCCATAATTAAGCTCTATGACATCACCTCCGGTAGCGTCTATTTTAAGGGGGAGCGAATAGCGGCGGGCACAAAGTCCTATAGGGATCAGATCCGCGCTGCAAAGGAAAGCTTAAGTAAAGAGATAGCAGAAATTGAGAGCGGCGAGGGCACTCCTGAGGAAAAGAAGAAGCAAATAGAGGAAAAGAAAAAAGAGATTGCGGAATTTATCGCAGAGCAGAAGAGGGAAATCAAGTCTGCAAAGGCGGATCACAAGCGCCATAAGTCTGTTACGGATATCCAGATGATCTTCCAGGATCCGATCGCTTCCTTAGACCCCCGTATGACTGTTCAGCAGATAATTGCTGAGGGGCTTGTCATACAGAAGAAGCTGTCAAAAGCGGAGATTACCGAGAAGGTCTACGAGGTTTTGGAGCGCGTAGGTCTTGTGCGTGAGCATGCGGGGCGTTATCCACACGAGTTTTCCGGCGGACAGCGCCAGCGTATCGGCGTGGCAAGAGCGGTCATTATGGAGCCGGAGCTTATAATTGCCGATGAGCCGGTTTCTGCTTTGGACGTATCCATTCAGGCTCAGGTAATAAATCTGTTAGATGATTTGCGCCATCAGATGGGTTTAACCATTTTGTTTATCGCACATGACCTGTCCGTTGTAAAATATTTCTCGGATAGGATCGGCGTAATGTACTTTGGAAAGATGGTGGAGCTTGCAGATTCAGATGAGCTGTTTAAGCATCCCCTTCATCCATATACACGCTCACTCCTCTCCGCTATCCCACTTCCGGATCCGGAATATGAAAAGCGCAGGAAGCGTATCACCTACGACCCTCTAAAGGAGCATGATTACAGCACGGATAAGCCCGAGTTTAGAGAAGTCTTGCCGGGGCATTTTGTGCACTGCAATGAAGAGGAGTTTGAGCGCTACAAGAAGCAGGTGGAGGAAGGATGAGCGACAATCAAAAGCCAGAGAGAGCGGGCAAAGCTTTAAGCTGGATATCCATGTTAGTGCAGTTCATAATCGCACTGCTCTTGGTGGGAGGAGTAATCCTCTTGCGGGGATATCCGGATGAGGCGGCGGATCAACTCCTGGCAATAGATGATGCTTTCACCGTTATCGCCCTTTTATATCTGTGTCTTGGAGCCCTTTTCTGGGTGAGCACTACCGGTTTTTTTGACATATTCAGCTTTGCAGTAAGGCGCGCGCTCCACGCGTTTATCCCGGGAATGGCAAGAGATAACACCAAGGATTATTACGAATACAAGGAGGAGCATAAGGAGAAGCGAAAAAAACGCCCTCTTTTTACCACATTCCTTGTGGGCGTGGTTCTGCTTGTGGTGAGCATCGCACTGACCATTTGCTGGTATTATCTGTACGGGTGACAACATTATAGAAATGACAATGCACTAAGGATACGCTTGGTGCATTTTTTAAAAATAAGGAAAGAAGATGGAAGGAGAAAAGATGAGCGATTTTGGGCGACTGAATAGTTTTCTTGACAGGCTCGTGCAGGATTACCATGTAAAGGGCGCCTCCGTGGCAATCATTCATCACGGTCAGGAGGTGTACCGCAGACATGTGGGAGTTATGAATGATGATGGCAATCCTGTGACGGATGAGACTATTTTCAGGCTCTACTCCATGACAAAGCCGGTGACAGTGGCAGCCGCTTTGCAGCTGTATGAAAAGGGAGCGTTTCTGATGAATGAGCCTGTTGAGAAATATCTTCCCTCTTATTCTAATATGACCATCGCTAAGATGAAGGATAATCACACATATTCCTGGTGCAATGTCCCGGCTAAAAACCCCATCCGCATCCGTGACCTGTTTACAATGACAGCCGGCCTTACATACGGCGGAGTAAACCATCCGGCAGAGATCGCCACGAGTAAGGCACATGATAAGCTGGCAGAGCGAACGAATCAGAGCTATACTACCAGAGAATTTGCGGATATGCTAGGAAGTCAGCCACTGCTCTTTGAGCCCGGTACTCATTGGAATTACAGTTACTGCCTGGATGTGCTGGGAGCGCTTATAGAGGTCTGGAGCGGTAAGAAGCTTGGAGAATACATGGAGGAGAACATATTTAAGCCCCTTGGGATGTCCGAGACCTCCTTCTTTCTTCCTAAAGAAAAGCGCGAACGCTTAAGCAGTTTCTGGGAGTACAATGAGGCGGAGGATGCGTACCACGCTTTTGAAGAAGGTCACCAGCCTATGTATCACGGCAGGTGCTTTGAAAGCGGAGGAGCTGGCCTTGTCGGTACTATGAATGACTATCTAAAATTTGGACAGATGCTATGCAATCTTGGGACAAGCCGGGAGGGAGTGCGACTCTTAAGTCCTGCCACGGTAAACCTGATGCGAACGGATCACCTAAATGATGTGCAAAAGAAAGACATGGACTGGGAGGTCTTGAGCGGATATGGATATGGTTTGGGGGTTAGAACTTTAATAGATCCATCCGCAGGAGGAAGTCTTTCCAACAAAGGGGAATTTGGCTGGAACGGCATGGCTGGAACATATTTCCTGGCGGATCCTACAGAGGAGCTGGTGATCGTGTACATGCAGCAGCTCTACCCCAGCATGGAAGAGCAAGTGCAGCCGCGCCTTAGAAATATTGTTTATGGCTGTCTAAGCTAAGGGATAATCGTCCCGGAACCGGGGCGATTATCGGCGCGTTGATGTTGCAATTCTTGTTATAATCCAGTATAATGAGGCATAATTCTTTGATGGATATCAGAAAGGAAACAATATG
>CAZYLH010000031.1:0-4530 GCA_964648695.1 uncultured Lachnospiraceae bacterium
ATCATCTCTACCAGCTCGTTAAGTTCATAGCTCTCAACGTCCAAGTACTCCCCCTCATCCAGGTGCTGATGGGTTTTTATAAGTCTGTCCGCTAGGTATACATCTATCGTCTCATTGCAAAAGGCTATGGCGGTCACAAGCTTTATAAGCGGCTTCATCCACTCCTTTTTTGTAGTATACCCCGTCTCCTCCTCAAGCTCTCTCATGGCAGCATCGATACCAAACTCTTTTGCACCATTTTTTGAACCGGCAGGAATCTCAAGGCTAACGCGGTCGATGGCATTTCTAAACTGCCTGACCATCAAAATTCGGCCATCATCACGCACAGCCACCACCGCCGCGGCGCCATTGTGTCCGAGAAAATCCCACTTTGCAACCTTTCCATCCGGCATTAAAATGCTGTCCTCATACATGGTCAGGATATTGCCCTTACAAATTTCCTTACGACCAATTCTCTTAATCTCTTCCATTTCCCTTTCCCGCCTGTTTTACTTTGCCTTTTCGTAGCATGCGTCCGTGGCAGCAAAAATTGCATTTCTAAAGCCGTTTTGCTCAAGGGCTGCAACTGCTGCGATTGTGGTTCCGCCGGGTGAGCACACATCATCCTTCATCTTTCCAGGATGATTACCAGTCTCTAAAACCATCTTAGCTGCTCCCATCACCGCCTGGGCTGTAAATTCATATGCCAGATCCCTTGGCATGCCGTATTTTACAACGCTGTCTGCAAGGCTCTCGATAAACATATACACATATGCGGGGGAACTTCCACTTGCGCAGGTCACCGCACCAATAAGCTTCTCATCCACCTTCTCAAAGCGTCCAAGCGCTTTAAAGATCTGCTCAATCTCCAAAATCTCATTTGCCAAAAACTCATTCTCATCATAGGCGATTCCGGTCATTCCCATGCCGACAAGAGCCGGTGTATTTGGCATCGCCCTCACAACGCGGGCGTTCACCCCCAGCTTATCCGTAATATCTTTTATGCTGATGCCTGGCGCTAAGGAGATGATCACATGTCCCGGCTTTACAATAGCCTCAATGTTTTTTAGCACCGCAGGATATACGGCAGGTTTTACCGCCAGAATGATGTACTTGCTTTTGCTTGCCAGCTCAGCATTGCTCTGGACAAACATCACTCCCGTGGAATGATATATCTTTCGCATTCTCTCCTCATTCGAATCCGTAAATAGCATATCCGCCTTGTCAACTACGCCATCTAATGCCTTTAGCATAGCCTGACCCATATTTCCCATTCCGATAAATCCAATTTTAGCCATCTTTCTCCCCTTTTTTTACCTAAAAGATTAGAGCCAAAATACTTTGGCTCTAACATATCTAAATCCTACCAGCTAACCGCTTCCAAAAGCCATAAAGCTTATGACCTTTTAAGGCTTATCTCTTTAAATTACTTAGTCTCTAAAAGTTTATCCGCGCTCACAAGCTTTACGCTAAGCACAAAAATCTTTGCCGCCTCCAAAAGCTCATCAAGCGGCGGGTATGAAGGCGCAATGCGGATGTTGCTATCCTTTGGGTCTTTGCCGTAAGGGAATGTCGCGCCGGCGCCGGTCATAATCATGCCCGCTTCCTTCGCCTTTTCCACGATGTCCTTTGCACAGCCCTCCAACGCGTCAAATGAGATAAAATAACCTCCCTTTGGCTTTGTCCAGGAGCCGATCTCTAATCCTCCCAGTTCCTTTTCCAAAACGTCTAAAACCGCCTCAAACTTGGGGCGAAGTATCTTTGCGTGCTTTTTCATATGCTCAAGCATTCCGTTATAGTCTCCGAAAAACTTCACATGGCGAAGCTGATTTACCTTGTCATGCCCGATGGTCTGAACCATCATCTGCTCCTTTAAATCCTTCAGATTAGCCTTGGAAGCGCCGAGAGCCGCAATTCCAGATCCCGGGAATGTCACCTTTGATGTAGAGCAGAATTTATATACCATATCAGGATTTCCCGCCTTCTCACACTCATGAAGGATTTCCTTTATCTCGCATGTGTCATCAAAATCAAGGTGATGTATGCAATATGCATTATCCCAGTAAATTCTAAAATCCTTTGCGGCAGGCTTAAGGTTGGCAAAACGAAGTACCACTTCATCGGAATAGACCACTCCCTGAGGGTTTGAATACTTCGGAACACACCAGATACCCTTAACAAGCTCGTCCGAGCTTACAAGCTCCTCCACCAGGTCCATATCAGGGCCATCCTCATTCATGGGGATGTTTACCATCTCGATCCCAAAATACTCTGTGAGTGCAAAATGTCTGTCATATCCCGGCACCGGGCATAAGAACTTAACAGGCTGATCATACTTACACCATGGCTTCTCGCCGCAGACGCCATGCGAATATCCATGAGAAACAGTGTCAAACATAACATTTAAGCTGGAGTTTCCGTAAATAATGATATTGTCAACCGGCACCTCCGTCATGGCTGCTAAGAGCTGCTTAGCCTCGACAATTCCATCCATCACACCGTAGTTACGGCAGTCGATATTCTGTACGCCGGTGAGCTTTTCTCCGCTGTGGAGCACATCCATCATTCCCATGGATAAATCAAGCTGCTTGGCTGATGGCTTTCCTCTTGACATATCAAGCTTCATTTGCTTGGCCTTTACTTCCTCGAAATATCCCTCCAGCCGATTTCTCTCCGCCAAAAGCTCCTCTCTGGTCATTTCCCTGTATGACTTCATGCTGTTCCTCCTTTAAATATACTTCTAAGCGTTTCCTATTTTAAAGCCCGCTCTAAAAAAAAGCAAGCATTAAATAGACTGCCACGGCAAAAAGGGAGCGTTATTTATAAATTTCCTCAAAAAAAAGAGACTGCCGTTTTGCAGTCCCTTTCTCTCAAATTTTTGTTTTCTTACTTTGCATATTCAACAGCTCTCGATTCCCGTATCACATTTATCTTGATGTTTCCCGGATAATCCAGATCTGATTCAATCTGCTTTGCAATATCGCGTGCCATAAGCACCATATCTGCGTCGGATACCTGATCGGGTACAACCATAACCCGAACCTCTCGACCTGCCTGAATGGCAAAAGATTTTTCAACACCTTTGTATGAATCTGCGATTTCTTCTAACTGCTTTAGACGTTTTGTGTAAGCCTCAAGCGTCTCTCGTCTCGCACCCGGTCTGGCTGCCGATATCGTATCCGCAGCCTGCACAATGCAAGCGATAAGACTTGTAGGCTCTACATCACCGTGGTGAGATTCCACGGCGTTTATAACTACAGCTGACTCCTTATACTTCCTGCAAAGCTCGACACCCAGTTGTACATGGGAGCCCTCCATCTCATGGTCAACGGCCTTACCTATATCATGCAAAAGACCCGCGCGCTTTGCAACACGCACATCAAGTCCAAGCTCTGCGGCAAGCAGGCCCGAAAGATGAGCCACCTCTATGGAGTGCTTTAACGCGCTCTGACCATAGCTGGTTCTAAAGCGCATGCGACCTAAAAGCTTTACAAGTTCCGGATGGATGCCGTGCACGCCAACCTCAATAAGCGTAGCCTCGCCTTCCTCCTTTATGAGGGTATCCACTTCCTTCTGAGCCTTTTCCACCATCTCCTCGATGCGTGCCGGATGAATACGCCCATCAAGTATGAGCTTTTCCAAGGCAATTCTGGCAACCTCTCTCCTGATTGGATCAAATCCAGAAAGAACCACCGCCTCCGGAGTATCATCGATAATCAGCTCAACACCCGTCATAGTTTCAAGTGTGCGGATGTTTCTGCCCTCACGGCCAATGATTCTTCCCTTCATCTCATCATTGGGAAGCTGAACAACGGAGATTGTGTTTTCCGCCACATGATCTGCGGCGCACTTTTGAATTGCCGTGACCACATAATCCCTTGCTCTTCGATTGGCCTCTTCCTTTGCTTTAACGTCTAGTTCTTTAATAAGTTTTGCAGTGTCAAATTTTACTTCATCTTCAACAGATTTTAATAAGTATTCCTTTGCCTGTTCAGAGGTAAGTCCTGAGATTCTCTCAAGCTCCGCCTGTGCCTGCGCAACACACTCGTCGACCTTAAGCCGTCTCTTCTCGAGATCATTTTCACGGTTTGCCAGACTGTTCTCTCGCCTTTCCAAAGCATTCAGCTTGCGCTCTAAAGATTCCTCCTTGTTGGCAAGGAGTTTCTCAGACCTTTTCAGCTCATTTCTGCGCTCTCTGATCTCGCTGTCCACCTCAGCCTGCTTGCGCATGGACTCTTCCTTGGCTTCAAGGAGCACCTCGCGCTTCTTTGTCTCTGCATCCTGCTCTGCTTTTTCAAGAATTTCCTTGCTTCTTTCCTCCGCGCTTCCCACCTTTGCCTCATAGACATTTTTGCGGTATATTCCGGAGAAAATCCATGCAAGAACTACTCCCAGTATGGCTCCAATGATCCCACCGATTACGTATGGCATCTTGGAGTACCTCCTTATTAAATTATAATTGCATAAAATACAACGAGTCTATTCTATAGCCTTTTACTCAAGATGTCAAGCAATTTTGAAAACTTTATGACAAAATAGACAAATTTAATC
>CAZYLH010000031.1:4630-14890 GCA_964648695.1 uncultured Lachnospiraceae bacterium
ACTCAAGATGTCAAGCAATTTTGAAAACTTTATGACAAAATAGACAAATTTAATCCCAGCATCAAACTTACCAGAGTTTTTTCAGCAATTCATCTTTAACCTCATCCGGCGCAAAGGAAGCCTTTATGGCATTCTTTTGCATAAGACAAATCTCCTCCGGCGTCACGGCGCATTTTTCTGTCAAAAACAGATATTCATCCGTAAGGCTTGTCCTGCTTACCGTGCGGTTATCAGTGTTTACCGTGACCAAAATCCCCCTGTCAAGAAACTCTCTGGCAGGATAAAAATCCCCTCTCCCCACTGCTCCGGTCTGGAAATTACTGATGGGACAAAGCTCGACACCTATACCCTTATTTAGACAGGTCTTCTGCAGTGAGATATCTCCTCTCATGGCAATACCGTGCCCTATCCTTTTTGCGCCAAATGAGATGGCGCACCTAACCTCATCCGCGCTTTTACACTCCCCGGCATGGATGGTAAACGGTATCCCCTCATCTTTTGCACGCTTAAACAGATCGGCAAAACCACGTGTGGGATATGCGCTCTCATCGCCCGCAAGATCCATACCGCACACTCCCGCGCCCAAGTACTCCTTTGCCTGGCTAAGCACGCGCATATTTACTTTTTGACTGTGATTCCTCATTGCGCAGAGTAAAAGGCCAGAGCGCACGCCATAGAGTCTCTCACCCTCCTTAAGACCCTCTATAACGCTCTCAGTTACATCGCGCAGGGAGAGATCTTCCCTTTCTAAGAGAATCGGAGAAAACCTAACCTCCATGTAAATCACATTTTCCATCGAGGCTGTTCTTAAGAGCTCCTTTGACGCTGTATAAAGCCTTTCTCTGGTGTTAAGGCAGGCTATCGGCAGATCAAATTTTTTTAGATACTCTGTAAGGCTTTCGCTGTAGTCTCTTGGAACTGACACCTCTTCTAAAAGTACATTCTCATCCCCTATACCTGAAGTCTCCCTCAAAAAATCCAGGCTTAAGGATCCGTCTAAATGGCAGTGAAGCTCCACCTTTGGCATATCTTTAAAATTCATCCAATCCCCCCTGTAAATACAAAACGGAGCCCTACTTTAATAAGGCTCCGTCTTATTGACTAAATTAACTATACTGGATACGCCTTGTTGTCCGTATCAGCAACCGTAGGATCAATCTTTGTGTTTTGAGCCTCCCTGTACTTGAAAAACTCCATCGCAACCTGCGGGAACAAAGCGTATGTCAAAACATCCTCGTCCTGCATCTTATACTGAGCAATCTCCTTCTCGTACTTTGGAAGACCGGGCTCTAACAAGTCTGCCGGTCTGCAGGTGATGGGCTTCTTGTCTCCGATAACCTTCTTCTGGATCTCAGGGTTAAAAGGCTTTACAGTCTGACCGTATTCACCGGAAAGCAGCGCCTTTGTTTCCTTTGTTGCAACCTTGTAGCGCTCTCCCATCAGCACATTAAACACAGCCTGTGTGCCGACAATCTGGGATGAGGGAGTTACAAGAGGCGGCTCGCCCATATCCTTTCTCACCTCGGGGATCTCTTTTAGCACGTCATAGTAGCGATCCTCCGCATGCTGCTCCTTAAGCTGGCTGATCAGGTTTGAAAGCATACCGCCGGGCACCTGGTACAAAAGGGTTTTAATGTTTACGCCCATAACCTTGGGATTAAGAAGACCGCTTGCCAAACACTCGTCCTTGATGGGCTGGAAATAGTCTGCAATCTCAGCCAGTAAGTTCTGATCTAAGCCGCTGTCATAAGGCGTTCCCTTAAAGGTCTCAACCAAAACCTCAGTAGCGGGCTGGCTGGTTCCCATGGAGAAGGGACTGATAGCTGTATCAATCACATCTGCGCCAGCTTCCACTGCCTTTAGATAAGTCAGGGATGCAACGCCGGAAGTGTAATGGGTGTGCATCTGGATGGGAAGGGATGTAACGCTCTTAAGCGCCTGAACAAGCTCTGAGGCCTGGTTTGGAACCAAAAGTCCCGCCATGTCCTTGATACAGATGGAGTGAGCGCCCATTTCCTCAATCTTCTTGGCCATATCCATCCAGTAATCCAGAGTGTAAGCGTCTCCCAAGGTGTAGGACAGCGCAACCTGCGCATGACCATTTTCCTTGATCGCAGCCTTCACCGCGGTCTCCAGATTTCTCATATCATTTAAGCAGTCAAAGATACGGATAATGTCAATTCCATTTGCGATGGACTTCTGAACAAAATACTCCACCACATCATCCGGATAGTGGTTATATCCCAAGATGTTCTGACCTCTAAAGAGCATCTGCAGCTTTGTGTTCTTAAAGCCGTCGCGCAGCTTTCTCAGTCTGTCCCAGGGATCTTCCTTTAAAAAGCGCAGGGAAGCGTCAAAGGTAGCTCCGCCCCAGCACTCAACAGAGTGATATCCCACCTGATCCATCTTCTCCACAATGGGAAGCATCTGCTCGGTAGTCATTCTGGTTGCGATCAGAGACTGGTGCGCGTCACGCAGAACCGTCTCCGTAATCTTTATGGGTTTCTTTATCTCAGCCATAATTATTCTCCTTCTCGGTTATTAAACGCCAAAAATTGCCATGAATGTACCGGCAACAACCGCCGTACCGATCACACCAGCCACGTTCGGACCCATGGCGTGCATAAGCAGGAAGTTTGTCGGGTCGGACTCCGCTCCCACCTTCTGTGAGACTCTGGCAGCCATTGGAACCGCCGAGACACCGGCAGAACCGATCAGAGGGTTTACCTTTCCCTTGGTCGCCCAGCACATGATTTTTCCAAAGATAACTCCTGCCGCTGTTCCAAAGCAAAAGGCTATCAGGCCCAGAGCCACAATCTTAAGAGTGGTAACATTTAAAAACGCCTCAGCACTTGTGGTTGCGCCGACAGATGTTCCAAGTAAAATGACCACGATATACATAAGGGCATTGGATGCGGTCTCTGTCAGCTGACGCACAACACCGCTCTCCCTAAACAGATTTCCAAGCATCAGCATACCGATAAGGGGCGCTGTGGAGGGAAGTATCAGGGAGACGATTACCGTTACAATGATGGGGAATAAAATCTTTTCCAGCTTGCTGACAGGGCGAAGCTGCTCCATCTTTATCTTTCTCTCCTTCTCCGTGGTCAGAAGCTTCATGATGGGCGGCTGAATAATCGGCACAAGGGACATGTATGAATACGCCGCCACAGCTATGGGGCCCATAATGTCGGTCTGACCGAGCTTTCCCGCCAGGAAGATGGACGTAGGCCCGTCCGCACCTCCGATGATGGAGATGGCTGCGGCTGCCTTGCCGTCAAATCCCATAAGGAGCGCACCGGCATATGCCGAAAAGATACCAAACTGTGCAGCCGCTCCCAGTAGGAAACTTTTGGGATTTGCGATCAACGGGCCAAAGTCCGTCATCGCGCCAACACCCATAAAAATGAGCGGCGGCAGGATTGCCCATTCATCCAGCAGATAGAAATAATACAACAGTCCGGCAGCATGCTCGATCCCGTTTTCATCCACATATGCCTCTGCCATAATGTCCGGATAAATGTTTACCAGCAGCATACCAAAGGATATTGGCACCAAGAGCAGCGGCTCATAATCCTTTGCTATTGCAAGGTATAGGAAAATAAACGCCACCAAAATCATCACATAATTTCCCCAGGTAAGTGAGAAAAAGGCTGTCTGCTGTAGAAGGTTGTTTATAATTTCTAACATTTTTTGATAACCTCCAAACTTTACTTAAGCTTTGTGTCTTCAGAAAATTTAGTTCAGAGTTGCAAGAACAGCTCCCTGGTCAACAGAATCTCCAACCTTGCAGTCGATGCTGGCAACCGTGCCATCCTGTGGAGCCACAACGGGGATCTCCATCTTCATAGCCTCAAGAACCACAACCGTATCTCCTGCCTTCACTGCCTGGCCTACGCTTGCCTCAACGCTAAAGATCTTTCCTGCCGCTCCGGCTGCGATCTTTACAGAACCGGCTGCGCCAGCTGTCTTTTGTGCCGCAGGTGCTGCTGCCTTTGGAGCGGGTGCCGCCTTAGGCGCAGGCGCTGCCTTTGGAGCCACAGGAGCAGGCGCGGGCGCTGCGGTGCCTGAAACTTCCTCCACGGATACCTCGTATTCCATACCATTTACTGTGATAATATAATTTTTCATGATACTCCTTTCATGCCAAATGCAAATGCGTTTATAGTTTATCTCTTCCAGTGGTTAGCGCTCTTTCGCCTGATGGAGCGAACGACAAACCCGTTTGTATCAGTCGTTCCCATAACGGCAGCCACAGCCGCGGTGATCACAGCAACAAGCTCTAGATCATCCGTCATATCCACTGACGTATCTGACTCAACAGGCTCTGCGGTCTCTGCCTTAACATCTGTCTTTTCTTTTTGCTCCCCCTTAGAAAAAAGGCTCTGAATATGGGGGATAAAGCGAAACAGGGAGATGCAAATAATCAGCAGAATCAAAAGCGAAAATGTAATTCCCATTCCGATAAGTGCATGGTACAAAGCTGTCTGTAATATCTCCATGGTTTATACCGGGCCAAAACCTTGGCCATTCCTTTCTTGACTTTTCTCAATCAGACTGTTATAGAATGGCGCTGTGCTTCTTTGCAGGCCTTTCCTCCCTCTTTGTAAAGAGCATCTCAAAGGCCGCGATTAAATTCTTGCGTGTCTCTGAGGGAGGGATGATCGCGTCAACATAGCCTCTGCGCGCCGCACTGTCTGCGCTTGACTGAAGAGCTACATACTCCTGTGCCTTAGTCTTTATAAGCGCCAGAGAATCATCAGAAGCCTTGATCTCATCCGCATAGATAATCTTAACAGCAGCCTCCGAATCCATCATGCCGATGGCTACATGGGGCCATGCGAAGGTGAGATCCGCACCGATAGACTTGGAATTCATGATCACGTAAGGTGTGCCGTAGGTATCTCCCACAATGACATTTACCTTCGGGACTGTCGCATCTGCAAGTGTCTTAGCAAGGGCAGCCGCACTTTTCGCAATCCTCTTTTCCTGACATTTGTTTGCCTTAAAGCCGGTCACTGCGGTGAGTGTTAAGATCGGTATCTCAAAGGCGTCGCAAAACTGCGCAAACGCCGCAGCCTTCTCACAGCCCTGGGCGGTGAGAACAGCATCAAACTTTTCTGCCTCCTCGCCGTTTTCATCTAAGTAGGCACTTCTGTTTGCGATAGCCGCCACAGTCTGACCGTTTAAGCGTATAAACGCACAGAACATCTCTTTTGCGTAGTCCGGCTTTACCTCAAAGAAAACGCCGCCGTCAGAAATCTGGCTAAGCACATAAGCCGGATCCTTGGCGCCATTTTCTAAGCCTTCTGTCAATCTGTTTAAATCATCCGCGGTCTCATCGTAGGACATATCATCCTCAAAATTAGCCGGAAGCATGCCGATAAGCTCACGGATTTTTCCTATAATCTCCTCTTCTGTTCCAGCGTAGTCAACGTTACCGACTTCCTCGCTCTGAAATTTAGAAGAAGCGCTGTCACACTTTTCTGCCGTATTTCCATCCAAAGTATTCGGGGCATTTACAAAAAGTTTACCCGATGTTTTTTCCATAAAAGTAAAATCTGTAAGTGCAGGCACCAGGGCCATTCCGCCGCCGCAGCTTCCAAAGACAGCTGTTATCTGCGGTATCACGCCGGAAGCCTTTACCTGGGCCAGGTAGAGCTCGCCAAACGCATTTAGCGCGTCCGTGGCCTCCTGAAGCCTAAGACCTGCGCAGTCTATAAGGCCGATAACCGGCGCGCCCATCTTCATGGCCATGCTGTATATGCCGGAAATCTTCTTGGCGTGCATCTCACCCATAGTTCCGCCGAGAACAGAAGCGTCCTGGCTGTAAACGTAAACCAGCGCTCCATCGATCGTGCCATAGCCTGTCATTACGCCGTCAGCCGGCTGCCTTTTAGCAGACATGTTAAAGTCAGTCGAACGCGCGATAACGCTTCCGCCAAGCTCAACAAAGCTGCCCCCATCCAGCAAACGCTCAACGCGCTCACCTGCTGATGTAAGTGCTGTAGTACTCATTTCAAGTCCTCCATCATGTTGATAAAAATACTCTCGTTTCCAAAAATACAAAATATCATTTAGTATTCTAATACGCTTAAGGGGTTTTGGCAACCACTTTTTTTATTCTACTTCCTGCACTATTTAAGCACAGAGCTTACTTTCACCCGTTAAACTATAGACTCTGCCCCTTGATACAAATCATCGCTCTAACCATCTAAACAGAAGGTTTTTTTAACATCTCGATAAGCTCTTCCTCGCTAAGAACCGGAATGCCAAGCTGTCTTGCCTTTGTAAGCTTGCTTCCGGCTGCCTCTCCTGCCACTAAAAAGCTGGTCTTTTTTGAGACGCTTCCCACAACCTTTCCGCCGTTTTTTTCGATCAGCTCCGTGACTTCCTTTCGTCCCATGGTGGGAAGTGTTCCCGTCACCACGATGGTCTTTCCCGCAAAGGGCCCGCCCTCTTCTGGCTGTGAGAAATCCTCTAGTTTTACGCCCCTCTCCTCAAGCCTTTGTATGATGCGCGCCACCTCTGCTTTTGAAAAAAACTGCCGTATGGCCTTTGCGCTCACCTCTCCGATATCATCCACCTCACATAAGCTCTCCTCATCGGCACTTGATATGAGCTTCACACTCTTAAAGCGGCGGATAAGCGCCTTTGCGGCTGCCTTTCCTATGTTTGGAATGCCAAGACCGGTGATAAGCTTTTCAGGCGGGTTATTCTTTGACTCCTCTATAGCCGCCAACAGCTTATCCGTGTTTTTCTCTTTTCCGATCAAGCCCTGTTCTATCAGCTCTTTTCTGTAAAGGTGTAGGTCGTAAATATCTGCAACATCGTTTAGATAACCCTGTTCTGTTAAAAGATGAATATAGCTTTCTCCAAAGCCCTTTATATCCATCGCGTCCCTACTGACAAAATTTATGATATTTCTCTCAATCTGTGCCGGGCAGGATGGATTTATGCATTTTAAATCTGCCGTGTCAGCTTCCCTCACCGTGGGGCTTTTGCACACAGGGCAGGTATCCGGAAGTTTAAATGCTTGAATGTTTTTGGTACCTGGAGTTTTTACCACTTCCTTGATTTTTGGAATGATCTCTCCGCTTTTATACACCAGCACATGGCTGCCTATGCCCACACCCAGAGAATCTATGAAGTCCTGGTTGTGCAGCGTGGCGCGCGATACCGTTGTCCCGCACAGGCGAACCGGTGTGAATACCGCGGTCGGGGTAATCCTTCCGGTGCGGCCCACGGACAACTCTATGTCCTGTATCACCGCCTCCCTTTCCTCCGGCGGATATTTATATGCAACCGCCCACCTTGGAACCTTGGAGGTTTGACCAAGTGCTTCTCTATCCGCAAAGGAATCAATTTTAACCACCGCCCCGTCTATATCATAGGGGAGGCTTTCTCTCATCTGTCCAATTTTTTCTATGGCATCTCTTACCCGCTCAAAGTTCTCGCAGACATAGTAGGTGTCAATGATTTTTATGCCCTGTTTTTTTAGCCACTCATAGCCCTCCACATGACCACTAAAGGTAAGCCCCTGAATCTCCTGCACATTAAAGATGAACATGGAAAGACCCCTCTGCTTTGTTATCATGGGGTCAAGCTGGCGAAGCGTCCCCGCGGCGCAGTTTCTGGGATTTGCGAAAGTTTTTTTGCCAAGCAGCTCCTGCCTCTGGTTCACCTTTAAGAAGGCTTCGTTTTCCATATAGACCTCCCCCCGGATTTCTAAGTAAGGAATCTTTTCTGGGATGGAAGTTAGCACATCTCCTATCATCTTAGCATTTTCTGTCACATCCTCGCCCTGCAAAATCCCATCTCCGCGGGTCTCCGCGAGGACAAGCTTTCCGTTTTCATAGCGCAAACTCATGGACAGTCCGTCAATCTTTGTCTCTACCACAAACAGCGGATTTTCTAAGTTCTTTTTACAGTCGGATACGAACTGTTCCACCTCCTCAAGTGAGAACACATCCTGTAGGCTTAACATTGGGTTTCTGTGCTGCACTAAGACCCCCGCCTGACGCTTTGCAGCTCCCCCCACTTTTTGTGTAGGACTGTCCGCCCCCACCCACTCCGGGTGCTCCTTTTCCATGGCCTTTAATTTTAACATCAGCTGATCATACTCATAGTCTGAGATCTCCGGATCATCCTGATTATAGTAGCGGTCATTGTGATGCTGAATTTGTTTTATCAGGGATTCGTAGTCCTTCTTTTCACTCACTCTCATGCCCTCCTTCTCTAAGGCCAAGGATTTTTAAAAGCTCACAAAGCTCCTCTCCAAAAATCCGCCTGTACTGCCCCTCTTTAAGCTCGCCTAAGGTAATATTTAACACTCTTATCCGCTTAAGTAAGGTGACCTTAAAGCCGCACGCCATACACATACGCCTTATCTGCCGGTTAAGCCCCTGTGTTAAAACGATGTGAAATGTCCTGTCCGCACTCTTCCATGCCCTGCACGTCCTTGTCATGCCCTCATCTAACTTAACCCCTGCACTTAATTGATGCAAAAACTTTTCTGTCACAGGCTTATCAACAGTCACCACATACTCTTTTTCATGGTAAAACCTTGCCCTTGAGATGCGGTTTGCAAGCTCCCCGTCATTTGTCAAAAGGAGCAGTCCTTCAGAATCCTTATCAAGCCTGCCAACGCTAAACACTCTATAGGAAAGCGCCAGATATTCCTCTACCGTCTTCGCTCCCTGCCCCGTACTGCTGCACACAATCCCCCGCGGCTTATTAAAGGCAAGAAGCAGCGTTCTTTTCTTATGCTTTTTTAAATCAAGCATCACATGGTCAATCTCAATATAATCCTCATCCGTCACCCTCATGCCGTTATGGGCAGGCTTCCCATTTACAAGCACAAGGCCGCTTGCCACTAACTCATCCGCCTTTCTCCTGGAGCAGTAGCCAACCTCACTTAAATATTTATTCAGTCTTATCGGCTCCATAGCTCCTCCTGTCAGATAGATTTAACTCACTTAATAAGCATGGCATCTCCAAAGGAAAAGAATCTGTACCTTTCACGCACTGCCTCAGAATAAGCGGCAAGCACATTTCCCCTGCCAGCTAAGGCTGAAACCAGCATGATAAGCGTTGACTGAGGCAGGTGAAAGTTTGTGATAAGTGCGTCAACCATCTTAAAACTATATCCGGGATATATAAAGATATCCGTCCAGCCGCTGCCGCTATTTACCACGCCATCCTTAGTGGCAGATTCTAACGTCCTGCAGCTCGTGGTTCCCACCGCGATCACCCTGTGGCCAGCAGCCTTTGCCTGATTTATCTTTTTAGCCTCTGTGTCACTGATCATCCAAAATTCCGAGTGCATATGGTGCGCCTCTATGGTCTCCTCCTTTACCGGGCGAAAAGTTCCAAGTCCCACATGAAGTGTCACACTTGCTATGCTCACTCCTTTTTTTTCAATATCAGCCAGAAGCTCCTTTGTAAAGTGCAGTCCGGCTGTGGGCGCGGCGGCGCTTCCATCATGCTTTGCATAGACCGTCTGATAGCGGTTTTTATCCTTTAACTCATGGGTAATATATGGCGGCAGGGGCATCTGCCCCAGCTTATCCAGTATCTCCTCAAAAATCCCATCAAACTCAAAGCGGATTTTTCTGTTTCCGTCCTCCTCAACTGAGAGAACCTCGGCCATGAGTGCTCCCTCACCAAAGGAAAGCCTTGCCCCGGGCCTGCACTTTTTCCCGGGCTTTACCAGTGTCTCCCATACATTTCCCTCAAAGCGCTTTAAAAGAAGTACTTCAACCTTTCCGCCGGTACCTTCACGCACGCCAAAAAGTCTTGCAGGTATCACCTTTGTGTTGTTTATCACTAGGCAGTCACCAGGCTCAAGATAGTCTATAATCTCCTTAAAAACATGGTGGGAATATTCTCCCGTGTTCTTATCTAAAACCATAAGCCTTGAGGCACTTCTATCCTCTAAAGGATCCTGTGCAATCAACTCCTGCGGCAGCTCATAGTCATAATCTTTTACGTACATATTCTTCCTCTTTTTACTATTGGTATCTTTCCAAGAGACAAAGCGCCTCTTTCCTTACCTTGTTACGCTTATTTATCATAAAAAAGAGGGATGAGCGGCAGGTGAGAGTGCCGCTAAAATTTTGGCAGCATTCTCATCTCCATGGCTCACCCTTGAGACATTGATATCTGGGGCAAAAGCCCCTAGCCTTATAGCACTATTCTACTCCGTCTCCCCGGACATTAAGCTTATCAGCTGCGCCAGAGTCGAATCCTGACTGCATG
>CAZYLH010000032.1:0-14748 GCA_964648695.1 uncultured Lachnospiraceae bacterium
TCATAGGTGACTGTCGCGCTCAGGCTCACTGTTTCTCCCGGCTCTGGATATTCTTCGCTCACGCTAACCGTCACCGCATAACCGCTAGAGGCGGTGCTCTCTTCTGTCACATTAAATGTTACGTATGTTATAGCTTTCCTACTGTATGACGTGTCCTGAAGCTCCGCGGCAATATAGTAGGTTCCGATGCTTGGCAATATAACAGTCGCCGTCAGGGAAGTTCCTGTGTTGCCACTAATCGTAGCGTCTTCCATTCCATCAGAATGACCAGTATCCCAGATATCATACCACCACCAGAGGTAGTATCCGGAGGATGAGAGATCTGTGATCGCCGTCCCGTTATAAGTTACTGTCGCTGTCAGTGTCACGGTATCTCCCGCTCCGGGATTTGCATCGCTCACGCTGACCGTCACCGCATAGCCGCTAGAGGAGCTGCTCTCCTCTGTCACATTAAATGTGACGTATGTTATAGTTTTCCTACTGTATGACGTGTCCTGAAGCTCCGCGGCAATATAGTAGTTTCCGGTGCTTGGCAATGTGACAGTCGCTGTCAAGGAAGTTCCCGTGTTACCACTAATCGTAGCGTCGGTATTTCCGTCTGAATGGCCAGTATCCCAGATATCATACCACCACCATAGATATAGTCCTTCAGATGAGAGATTTGTAATTTCCGTCCCGTTATAAGTGACCTTCGCTGTCAGTGTCACCGTATCTCCCGCACCGGGATTTTCATCACTTACGGTAACCTCCACCGCATAACCGCTAGCCGCAAGAGAGGTTATACCCCCCCCGACAAAAGACAGCGTCATAGATAGTGCAATTAGTATACTTAAGAGCTGTCTTCCACATTGTTTTAGTGCCTGCTTCATAATCACTCCTTCCTGTAAAACGCTTTTCTTTATCTGCGTTTACAAACTTGCTCCTTTAACCTACATTCTTACGGCTTATCGTGCAACCGGTTGCGCAAAGCCGTAAAAAAAAAGCTCTTTTGTCTGGGGTTATTATAGCTTTATTTCCACCAATATTGCAACGACTTTTTATGGTTTATAGTCAAAAAGCGCACTTTGTACAACAAAGCGCGCTTTTTTTAGGTAATTTTTACCAAAGAATGAAACAAGCCACAGCAGTCAGGGGACAAAATATTTGGCTGCGATGCCTACGGATTGTTCCGCGCTACACACTCTCGTGGATCTGTCCAGCATTCGCATATCGCAGGATTACATCCCGCTTCTGACATCTTACAATGTCCTGATAAATCTTAAAAATGCCTCTTTTCCAAAAGCATCCCTCTTAAACACTCCCGCGTGTTCTAACACCTTCATAAATACAATTCCTATCTCATCCTGCAAAATGCTCTGGATATTATCCTTAGTCACATCCGTATAGCGCGGCAAAAACTCCTCCACCCAGTCCGCATGCTTACTTAGAACCTCGTCAGCTCTGATATCTGCGCCTGTGATGATGGCATCGCCCAAGTCCTCCATCTCTTTTTTTAGGCGGCTTGGCAAAACCGCAAGCCCCATCACTTCAATCAGACCGATATTCTCCTTCTTTATGTGGTGAAGCTCTGCGTGGGGATGAAAAACCCCAAGCGGATGCTCATCCGTCGTGATATTGTTCCTAAGAACCAGATCCAGCTCATAGGTATCTTCCACTTTTCTGGCAATGGGAGTTATCGTGTTATGGGGTACTCCGTTTGTCTCTGCAAAAATAAAGGCATCCCTATCAGTATACCCTCTCCATGCGTCTAAAATATATGTCGCCATATCAATAAGCCGCCCTGCGTCTTTATGGCGAATGCGAATCACCGACATCGGCCATTTCACAATACCGGCCTGAACGTCAGCAAAGCCCGGAATAACAAATTCCTCCTCCATGGGAGCTTTTGCCATGGCAAATGTATAGTGCCCACCCTGGAAATGGTCGTGGCTTAAGATAGAGCCACCTACAATGGGAAGATCCGCGTTAGACCCCAGAAAATAATGTGGAAACTGGCTCACAAAGTCAAAGAGCTTTATAAAGGTCTCTTGGTTAATCTTCATGGGCACATGCCTGCCGTTAAACACTATACAGTGCTCGTTATAGTACACATACGGAGAATACTGAAAGCCCCACTGCTCTTTATTTATGGTGATCGGGATAATGCGATGATTCTGTCTTGCAGGGTGGTCTAGCCGCCCCGCATATCCCTCATTTTCACGGCAAAGCTGGCACTTAGGGTAGGAGACGCTCTTTGCCTTTCCCGCGGCAGCTATGGCCTTAGGATCCTTTTCCGGCTTTGATAAGTTTATGGTGATATCTAACTGGCCATACTCCGTATCCGCCTTCCAGCGCATATCCTTGCTGATGCGGTCCCTCCGGATATAGTTGGTATCCTGTGAGAATAAGTAGTACTTTTCCGTAGCGGTTAGAGGATTCTCCTTATAGCTTCTCTCAAATTCCTTGGTGACCACACTTGGCGGCGGAGTAAGAAGCCCCATGATCTTAGTATCAAACAGATCTCTGTAGGTGATGGTGTTATCCTCCATCAGCCCCTTCTCATAGGCGCAGTCTAAGAGGCTGTCCAAGATCTCGTTAAGCGGCGGTGTTTCTATTAAATCTAGCGCTTCACTCTCCAGAGTCTTTTCAAGAAATTCTTCCAGTTCTCCCGCTGCATCAAGCTTAAACAGCTCCAGCAGGCGGTTTGCGGTATAGACCAGATCCTCATGTCTTATAAGACCTGTCTGCAATCCATAAATCAATAGCTTTTCTAACGTTTTCTCCAGCATAAAGGGCCCCTCTTTCTTTTTTACGCATCATTTTAGCGACAAGCTGTTTTAAAGTCAAGAATAAAAGTCTTTTAGTAAGACTGCCGCCCCTTTTGGGCGGCAGCTTTAGCATTTCTATAAATTTGTATACCCCATCAGGTAAAGATCCACCTCTCTGGCTACCTTTCTTCCCTCATTCATGGCATGAACCACTAGGGACTGTCCTTTTCTCATATCTCCGCAGACAAAGACATCCGGGGCGCTTGTCGCAAAGCTGTCCTGCGCGGTTCTCACATTAGTCCTTTCGTCAACCTCAACGCCAAAAGCGTCTGTGACATATGCCTGGGAGCCTAAAAATCCTGCTGCGATGAGCACCATGTCAGCCTCCATCTCATATTCACTTCCCTCCACGCACACCATCATCATTCGTCCGCTGTTTTCATCCTTCTTTGGCTCAAGTTTTACGCAGATAAGCCCCTTTAGGTTTCCGTTTTCGTCCTTTACAAACTCCTTGACGGTGGTCTGGTAAACTCTTGGGTCATGCCCCCACAGAGCTATCGCCTCCTCCTGGCCATAATCAACCTTTAAAACCCTCGGCCACTCCGGCCAGGGATTATTAACAGCCCTTGATACGGGCGGGCAGGGCATCATCTCAAGCTGGGTCACAAGCTTTGCCCCATGGCGGATGGATGTGCCGACACAGTCGTTCCCCGTGTCTCCGCCTCCGATAACGACCACCTTCTTTCCCTTAGCGGAGATGTAATTCCCGTCAGAAAGCCCGGAGTCTAAAAGGCTCTTGGTGGTGGCGGTGAGGAAATCTACCGCAAAGTAAATGCCATTAGCGTCTCTTCCCGGCGCATCAATATCCCTGGGATTTGAGGCTCCGCATGCTAGGATCACGCAGTCATACTCCTTTGTAAGCTCCTCTGCCGAATAGTCCACGCCGACATTCACACCGGTGATAAACTGTACCCCTGCCTCCTTTAAAAGATCCACTCTTCTGTCGATAAAACGCTTTTCAAGCTTCATATTCGGGATGCCATACATCAAAAGGCCCCCAATTCTATCGCTTCTCTCAAAGACCGTCACCTGATGTCCCCTGCGGTTTAGCTGCATGGCTGCGGACAAACCCGCAGGCCCTGACCCCACAATGGCAACCGTCTTTCCGGTGCGCACCTGAGGAGTCTCCGGAAGAACCCAGCCCTCCTCAAAGGCCTTTTCTATAATGGCATACTCGTTTTCCTTGTTGCAGGTAGGCTCCCCGTTCATCGCCTGAACGCAGGCTGCCTCGCATAAAGCAGGACATACCCTGGCTGTAAACTCCGGAAAACAGCTGGTCTTTTGCAGACGGTTATAGGCCTGTCTCCAGTTGCCGGTATAAACCAGGTCGTTCCACTCCGGGATCAGGTTTCCTAACGGGCAGCCGATGGTTGTGGCCCCGACCATCTGTCCGCTCTGGCAGAAAGGCACGCCGCAGTCCATGCATCTGGCAGCCTGTAGCTGCTGCTTTTCTTTTGCCAGCGGGGTGTGAAACTCATTGTAATTATTTATGCGCTTTAACGGATCATGCGCAGGCGCAGTCTCTCTTTCATATTCTAAAAATCCTGTTGGCTTTCCCATACGCTTCTCCTCTCCTATTGGTTGGTGTTGGCATAGAATGCCTCGATCTGTGCCTGCTCGCTGGAGAGACCCTTCTCTTCCATCTGATAAATCGCCATCAGCATTCTCCTGTAATCATGGGGCATGATCTTCTTAAACTTTGGCAGGTATTCGCTAAAGTTGTCTAGGATCTCCTTGCCCTTCTCGGAGTTTGTATACTTCACATGATCGGCGATCAGCTCCTTTAACTCCATGACGTCATACTTGCTGGAGATCTCCTCAGAAGATACCATCTCCTTGTTAAGCTTGGTGTATAAATCTCTGTTTTCATCGAGAACATAGGCCACACCGCCGCTCATACCCGCGGCAAAGTTCTTTCCAGTAGGGCCAAGTATTACCGCGCGGCCTCCTGTCATATACTCACAGCCGTGGTCGCCCACACCCTCTACAACAGCGGTCGCACCGGAATTTCGAACGCAGAAGCGCTCGCCTGCCACGCCGTTTATAAACACCTTACCGCTGGTTGCGCCATACAAAGCAACGTTTCCGATGATGATGTTCTCCTCCGCCTTAAAAGGTACTCCCTTTGGAGGATAGACCACAAGCTTACCGCCAGATAAACCTTTTCCAAAATAATCGTTTGAATCTCCCACAAGCTCTAACGTCAGACCCTTAGGGATAAAAGCTCCGAAACTCTGTCCGCCGCTGCCCTTGCACTTGATGGTGAAAGTATCCTCCTGCAAGGTGCTATCGCCGTGCTGTCTGGTGATCTCAGCGCCAAAGATAGTGCCCACAGTTCTGTCAACACTTGATACATCCACCTCGATGCTTCTCTTACTGCCGTTTTTAAGCGCTGTCTTTAGCTTGTTTAAGAGGATCTTCTCATCTATTGTCTTGTCAAGCTCAAAGTCAAAGACATTTTTGTTGTAGTATCCGGCAATGGGCCTGGACGCATATGGATTATTTATAATGCGGCTAAGATCTACCTTATTTGCCCTCTCAAACTCAAAATCCTTCTTTTGAACCAAAAGGTCAGTTCTTCCCACCAGCTCATCCACGGTGCGAATACCAAGCTTAGCCATGTACTCCCTCAGCTCCTGGGCGATAAAGTGCATGAAGTTTATCACATACTCCGGCTTTCCCCTAAAGCGCTTTCTAAGCTCCGGGTTTTGAGTGGCGATGCCCACCGGACAGGTGTCAAGGTTGCAGACACGCATCATAACACAGCCCATGGTCACCAGCGGCGCTGTCGCAAAGCCAAACTCCTCCGCGCCAAGCATTGCCGCGATGGCAACATCCCTGCCCGTCATCAGCTTTCCGTCCGTCTCAAGTATAACCTTGTCGCGAAGTCCGTTCATGATAAGAGCCTGATGCGCCTCTGAAAGCCCCAGCTCCCAGGGAAGGCCCGCATTGTAGATGGAATTTCTAGGCGCTGCACCGGTACCTCCGTCATATCCGGAGATTAAGATAACCTGTGCTCCAGCCTTTGCTACACCGGCGGCAACAGTGCCCACTCCCGCCTCTGCTACAAGCTTTACAGAGATCCGTGAATTCACATTCGCGTTCTTGCAGTCATAGATAAGCTGCGCCAGATCCTCTATGGAATAGATGTCGTGGTGTGGCGGAGGTGATATAAGAGCCACGCCGGGTGTCGAGTGTCTGGTCTTTGCTATCCATGGATATACCTTGCCTGCAGGGAGCTGACCGCCCTCGCCGGGCTTTGCTCCCTGAGCCATCTTTATCTGTATCTCCTTAGCGCTTACCAGATACTCGCTGGTAACGCCAAAGCGGCCGGATGCGATCTGCTTTATGGCAGAGCAGCGGTTCTTTCCGTCCTTTCCGGTGGTAAGCCTTTCCTTGTCCTCGCCGCCCTCACCGGAGTTAGATTTACCGTGAATGGTATTCATTGCGATGGCAAGTGTCTCGTGAGCCTCCTGTGAGATGGAGCCGTAGCTCATCGCTCCGGTCTTAAAGCGCTTAACGATCTCGTCCACGCTCTCCACCTCATCGATGGGAATGCCGCCGTTTTCGTCAAACTTAAATTCCAAAAGACCGCGAAGATTCATGGTGCGCTCATCTTCGTTTATGCTCTTTGAGTACTCCTTGTACATCTCATAGTCACCATGTTTCGTGGACTGCTGCAGCAGGTGGATGGTCTTAGGGTTATACAAATGCTCCTCAAAGCCAGCCCTCGCCTTATGACTGCCGATGCTGTCAAGAGTCGTATCCTGACCTAAGCCCAGCGGGTCAAACGCCTTATTGTGCAGCGCGTGGACGTCCTGAGAAATGTCCTCTAAGCCAATTCCCTCCACACGACTTACAGTGTTTGTAAAATACCTCTTAATAACATCGGAGTTTATTCCGATTGCCTCAAAAATCTGTGAGCCCTGGTAGGACTGGATTGTGGAGATACCCATCTTTGAGGCGATCTTTACAATACCGTGAAGCACCGCATCGTTATATGAATTGACCGCCGCATAGTAATCCTTATCAAGCATACCGCTCTCTATCAGATACCTGATATTTTCCTGTGCAAGGTAGGGGTTTATTGCGCAGGCACCGTATCCAAGAAGCGTTGCAAAATGGTGCACCTCTCTTGGCTCACCGCTCTCTAAGATAATACCAACACTTGTCTTTTTCTTTGTTCTGATAAGATGCTGGTTTACAGTGGATACCGCAAGGAGTGACGGAATCGCCACATGGTTTTCATCCACACCCCGATCCGTCAGGATAATGATGTTAGCTCCATCATGCTCCGCCCTATCCACAAGCAGGCACATATGGTCAAGCGCCTTGGCAAGGGATGTGTTCTTGTAGAAGATGATGGGAACCTCCACCACATGAAAGCCCTCAACCTTCATGCTCTTTATCTTTAAAAGGTCCGTGCTTGTGAGGATGGGGTTTTCAATCTTTAATATCTTGCAGTTCTTTGCCTCTTCCTTTAGGATATTTCCCTCCTGCCCTAAATAAACAGTTGTGGAGGTGACAATCTCCTCACGGATCGCATCTATGGGCGGGTTTGTAACCTGTGCAAAGAGCTGCTTAAAGTAGTTAAACAGGGGCTGATGTTCTTTTGAGAGAACCGCCAGCGGTGAATCCACTCCCATGGCAGAAACCGCCTCCGAGCCGTCCTTTGCCATGGGAAGGATCATGGTGCGAAGCTGCTCATAGGTGTAGCCAAAGCTCTTAGAAAGCCTCTGCCTCTCCTCATGACTGTACTCCCAGACTCTCTCATTTGGAATCTTAAGGCTTGATAGCTCCACCAGATTTGAATCCAGCCACTCGCCATATGGCTGACGGGTGGAGTAGCGCTTCTTGATCTCATCGTCCGCGATAAGCTTGCCGTTCTTTGTGTCAACAAGAAGCATACGTCCCGGGCGCAGACGCTCCTTCTTTATGACATGCGTCTGGTCAATGTCTAAAGCCCCCACCTCTGAGGCAAGGATTACATAGTCATCATCCGTTATATAATATCTGGACGGGCGCAGACCGTTTCTGTCAAGCACCGCCCCCATCAGATCACCGTCTGAAAAGACGATGGATGCGGGCCCGTCCCAAGACTCCATCATCGTAGCATAATACTGATAAAAATCCTTCTTCTCCTTTGGCATATACTTGTCATTTGCCCAGGGCTCCGGAATGGTAACCATCACCGCAAGCGGAAGCTCCATACCGCTCATAACAAGAAATTCCAGAGTATTATCAAGCATGGCAGAATCTGAGCCTTCTGCATTTACCACGGGAAGAATCTTTGGCATCTCATCCTTTAAATAATCCGACTCCATATTCTCCTCGCGGGCATGCATCTTATCTGCGTTTCCGCGGATGGTGTTGATCTCGCCATTGTGAACGATAAAGCGGTTTGGATGAGCGCGCTGCCAGCTGGGGTTTGTGTTCGTTGAAAAACGTGAATGAACAACCGCGATGGCGGAAACGTATGATTTGTCAAGCAGATCCAGATAGAAATTTCTAAGCTGCTTAACAAGAAACATCCCCTTATACACAATGGTACGGCTACTTAGGGAAGCCACATAAGTATCATCATTTGACTGCTCAAAGACACGCCTTGCAACGTATAGCTTGCGGTCAAAATCCAGACCCTTCTCCACCCCAGCGGGCTTTTTTATAAATGCCTGCATAATGCAGGGCATGCAGTCCCTGGCACTGCTTCCAAGAATCGCAGGGTTTGTGGGAACGTCACGCCAGCCAAGTATCTCCATTCCCTCCTTATTGATGATGATCTCAAACATCTTCATCGCCTGCATGCGCTTTAAGGGCTCCTGCGGAAAGAAGAACATACCTATTCCGTACTCCCTCTCATCACCGATGTCATAGTGAAGCTCCTTTGCCACCTTGCTAAAGAAGGGATGGGAAATCTGAAGGAGAATACCAACGCCGTCTCCGGTCTTTCCTTCCGCGTCCTTACCCGCACGGTGCTCAAGCTTTTCAACAATGCCCAAAGCGTCATCCACCGTCTTATGAGTCTTCTTGCCCTTGATATTTACCACCGCGCCGATACCGCAGTTATCATGCTCAAAACGCGCATCATAAAGACCCTGCTCTGCACGGATGTCGCTTCTTACCTCAAAGGGCGCCTGAGTTGTTCTGTCAACCTTTGCTCTTGCCATACTCTGTCCTTTCTGCAATGATAAAAAAAGAATACGAAACTAACAGGCTCCCCATTGAGCCCGGTTTCGTATCCTATTCATGCAGTTTTATTTTAAAAACCGGCTGCCATCCGAATACACGGATATCTCAGCCGGTTACCATCATATAATAAAATCTATTATGTGTAAAGTAAAACTTTTTGAAGAATTATCAGATAATTTCTAAATTTACTTTCTTGTGGCAAATTATCAGTCTTTTATTCGTTTGTGCCGCAAACAAACTGTATTTCATGTCTTTTTCTTATAGTAGAGCGACAGTCTCCCTTGCGATTGCCAACTCCTCATTTGTCGGAACCACTAAAACTCTGCAGGCAGAACTTTCCGTTGCCAGGTCGGTCTCAACGCCCTTGGTCGCATCATTTAGCTCTTTGTTGATATAAATCCCGACGCCTTCCAAAAATGCGCACACTCTTGCGCGGACCTTCGTATCATTCTCCCCAACACCTGCGGTAAAGGCGATAGCGTTCGCTCCGCCCATGGCTACAATGTATGAGCCGATATACTTTGCGATATCATAGCAGAAGACATCCAGTGCCTCGTTTGCCAGCGGATTTCCCGCACTTGAGGCATCATCTAAGTCTCTAAAATCGCTTGATACCTGGGACATTCCAGCCATTCCTGACTTCTTGTTGAGGATCTCCATCACTTCCTCAAGCGAAAGTCCTTCCTTTTCTGCTAAGAAGCTGATAATGGTCGGGTCAAGGCTTCCGCTTCTGGTTCCCATAGGAAGCCCCTCTAGGGGCGTTAAGCCCATGGATGTATCTATGGACTTACCCTTCTTTACCGCACAGATTGATGAGCCGTTTCCCAAATGACATACGACAATATTTACATCCTCAGGAGCTTTTCCAAGCATCGCTGCCGCACGCTTTGAGACATAGCTGTGGCTGGTGCCGTGAAAGCCGTAGCGGCGTATTCCGTACTTTACATAATACTCATGGGGAATGCCGTAAAGGTACGCTCTTTTAGGCATGGTCTGGTGAAAGGCAGTGTCAAATACCGCAACCATTGGCACATCCGGCATAAGCTCGCCACATGCCCTAACGCCGATCAAATTTGCTGGATTATGCAGGGGCGCAAGCTCGCTGCACTCCTCGATATCCTCTATCACCTCGGGCGTGATTAACGTTGACTTTGAAAATTTCTCTCCGCCGTGCACGATGCGATGACCAATAGCGCCAATCCCAGACAAATCCTCTATCACACCGCAGACCGGGTCTGTTAAGTGCTCTAAAACCAAAGAAACCGCCACCTTGTGATTTGGCATAGCGGTCTCTTTAACAACCCTGTCCTTACCTGTGGGCCTATGCACAAGTCGCCCATCTATTCCGATACGCTCACAAATGCCCTTTGCCAAAACCTCCTCGTTCTCAGAATCTATCAACTGATATTTCAGCGAGGAGCTTCCGCAGTTTAACACCAAAACCTTCATAGAAACTCATGCCTCCTCTTCACTCTTTATTTTAAGAAGCATCTCAAGGCGCTTCTTCATAGCCTCAAACTGCTTGTTATCAGGCACCATCTCGCAGGCTGTCTTTGCAGTCTCGTATGCATGGTTTAGCTGGGCATCGCCCTTTTTTCTATCGCCGCGTGTCTGATAATACTGTCCGCTTAGCATGTAGCAGGTGATCTCATCAGCCAGAGCGGCATTCTTTGCCATGGCATTTACCATGCTGATCTTCTGTGTCGCCTTCTCATAGGCTGCGTCAATCTCTTGTTCGTCATGCTTTAGTATCACATGGCATCCGGCAAGATTCATGTAGTTTCTGGCGATCAGTATACCAAAACGCACCGGATCCTCTTTCTCATGCTCTGAGAGGACAAAGATGGAATCCTCTAAGCTATTCTGGGCATTTTCTGCGTCCTTATACAGAGAATAAATGGTCGCAAGCGTCGCCATGCTGGTTGCTAGCTTCAGCCCCGTCTCCTTGTTGTCCACAGCCTGATAGATGGCTTTTTGAATATTTACCACGTCCTTATACATGGCTATCGCGTCCTTGTAATTTCCAGTGGACGCGTTCATTATGGCAAGCGCCGCTATGCAGTCCGCCCGCAACGACAGATGCTTTGCGCTGCCCTTTTTCGCATTATCCTTTATTACGGTGATAGCAGCTTTATAAAAGTTTACTCCAGCGTCATACGCTCGCTGTGTTTTTTCTGTCAAAGCCCTTGGTTTATTTCCAAAAACGTTGCAGCCTATGCTTGTCCTGCAGTTGTTGGCAAGCTTTGCATAGGTCTGAGCCAGGCGCAGATCAAACTTTTCTTTGTCAAGTTCATAGAGCTTTTGCGCATACTGAACCATCTTCTTGTAGTAGGTTTCCGCCTCCACAAAATTCCTTGCTCTAAGGCGCATATCCCCGATCACCTCGCTGTAGGTGATGACAACGCCGTAAAACTCTGGGCAGTCATTTGGAAGGGTCTCCTCCACCCATTTTTGCATATCAAGGATCATGTTGACCGCTTCGTCAGGCTGCTGCTTTGCCAGAGTCAGCGCGGCATTTAAGCGCTCCTGCGCCTTTTTGACCTCATTTTCGTACATAGTTTATCCCCTTTATAAATACTAGTCCGTTCCGTATATTATACTGTGCAGCATACTGATGGTGTACTCAAAATCCGGCACAAGCATCCCATTCCATGTGTAGTAATATCCGTCGTATGGCACCCTGTTTGTTACCAGTTCATAATCAAGATAGCCGTATGCAGCAAGAAGAAGGGTCTGCAATGTGGAATCGTCTATGTTATGGGTGATGCAGGGAAGGGCAGTGTTTAAGAACGATGCAAGCTCTGTCACACTTAACTCCTTCATCTTTTCAAACATCAGGCTTAGGATTTTTCGCTGACGCTCCGTTCTGGCATAATCCGCTCCGTCAGTATAGCGGATCCTCGCATAAGCAACCGCCTGCAATCCATTTAAGTGGACATATCCGCCCGTCAGCATGTAATCCGATGCATTCACACCGGTTTCCGCCGCAAGATATGGAATGTAGTACTGATTTGCCACGGAGGCCTCCTCGTCCGTTATCTCTAAGTCCACTCCTCCAAGGCTGTCTATGATTTCGATCATGTCATAAAAGCTAACCGAAGCGTAATTATCAATGTCTATCATATACATTTCTTCTATGGTCTGAACAAGAAGAGGCCCTCCGCCCTTTGCATGGGCATAATTTAACTTTTGAGGGCTCTCAACCCCGGAGATAACCGCATAGAGGTCACGCATAAAGGATGTCAATATAATCTGCTCGGTTTCCATGTTGATGGAAACTAAAATCATGCTGTCAGAGTTACCGTTCCATGTCTCTCCTGCTCTTAAGTCCAGGCCGATAAGGAGAATGTTATAGACGTCTCCATCTCCTAGAGTCACCTCAAGTCCCTGTCGCTGCTCCTCTATACTCTCAAACTCCAGCTGTTGATCAGCGGAGAGTGTTTCTTCTTCAAGGCTGTCGTCAAGCAGTATATATTCGTCCGAGATGTAGTTTGTCTTGCTAAAATAGTACTGAAACACTATCACCGCCGTCAGCATAACCAGCAAAGCCACGCCTATAATAATTCCCAGCGCGATCACCGCTCGGTTTATAAGTCTTTTTCTGGCCCTGGCCTTAGCTCTTTCCCTTGATCTGGTCTTTGATCTTGTAGGCGAGCCAGCATCCGACCTTGCCTCCACTTTGGCATCCGACCTTGCACTTGACCTGACACCTGACCTGGCTTTTGATCTGACCTTTGACTTGGCGTTTGACCTGGTCTTTGACCTGACTTTTGATCTATGTCTGGCCTCGTTTTCTCTATTTTCTGACATAACTTCCTTTCCGTCAAAAAGACAATCCTATAATCGTCTTAAAACACCCATCCACTATACCAAAAAAAGGCGCAAAACTCAACTGGATTTTTTCTCGGACAGTAGTTTTTACTTGTTTTTTTCGCGCAGTGAAAAAACGCAACCACAGTAGTCCTGCCGGTATAGATTATATTCGCGGGAGAGTTCTATGGAGCGCAGATATCCGCCCTTTTTCTTAAAATCCGATGGCAGGTAAGTAATCTCATACTCTTTTTCCAGCTCCTCACCGATCTCGTTAAGCCACTCGGCATTTTTCATGGGGCTTATTGAGAGGGTTGTGGTAAAAAAATCCGCCCCCAATTCCTCACAGAGCCTGGCGGTCTCAGAAAGGCGAAGCTTATAGCAGACATAGCAGCGCTTTCCGCGCTCAGGCTCATTTTCAAGCCCCCGCACCGCCTCATAAAAGGCCTCTGGCTGATAGACTCCCTCTATAAAGTGTACGGGGTTAGAAAGCGGCATTTTCTCAAGCAAGGCCTTTTGCTCTGCCACTCTTCTTTCATACTCCGTGGCACTCCCAATGTTAGGATTATAATAAAAAATTGTGATCTCAAAATATTTAGACAGATATTCTAAGACATAGCTGCTGCACGGAGCGCAGCAGCTGTGCAGCAAAAGCTTCTTTGGCGGCTCACCCACAAGCTTCGTGGTTACCCGATCAAGCTCCTTTTGATAATTTCTCTTTTCCATGCCTTCCTCTATGCAAAAAAAGAGCTGCAAAACAGCTTTTCAGATATTTTGCAGCCTTTTTTTTCCTTAGATTGACGTATATTACAAAAAGTCTCTGATGCGCTTTGAGCGGACGGGGTTTCGCAGCTTCCTTAAAGCCTTTGCCTCGATCTGTCGAATACGCTCACGCGTAACCTTAAAGACCTGTCCCACTTCCTCTAAGGTCCTTGGATGTCCGTCCTCAAGACCGAAGCGAAGGACTATTACCTGTCTCTCACGCTCCTTTAGGTCGCCTAATATCAGGTCAATCTGCTCTCTTAGCATCACGGTCTCAACATTCCCTTCCGGGGTGATGGCCTTGTCATCCTTTACAAAATCGCCCAGATTGGAGTCGTCCTCCTCGCCGATTGGTGTCTCAAGAGATGCCGGCTCTCTGGCGATCTGCATGATCTCCATAACGCGGTCCTCACTCATTTCAAGCGCCTGCGCAAGCTCCTTAATGCTTGGCTCATAGCCAAGCTCTAGAGTAAGCCTTCTTTGCATTTTAGACAACTTGTTGATGGTCTCAACCATGTGCACTGGCACTCTGATCGTGCGCGCCTGATCCGCTAAAGCTCTTGTGACCGACTGGCGGATCCACCATGTAGCATAGGTGCTAAGCTTATAGCCCTTGGTGTAATCAAATTTTTCCACGCCCTTTATCAGGCCCATATTCCCTTCCTGAACCAAATCCAGAAAGCTCATACCACGACCCGTATAGCGCTTGGCGATGCTCACAACAAGACGCAAGTTCGCCTCTATCAGCCTGTTTTTTGCGTCCTCGTCTCCTTCGGATTTTCTCTTAGCAAGCTCGCGCTCCTCCTCCTCTTTTAGAAGCGGAACCGTTCCAATCTCCTTTAAATACATACGAACTGGATCCTCGGTGCCAACTCCCTCAAGCAGATCGGCTGAATCAAGGTCAATCTCCTCTTCTTCCTCTGCGTTAAAATCCAGAATATCAGCATCGTCCAAAATCGTCTCGTCCGCATCCGCATCCTCGACGGGAACGCGTAAGACCTCAATCTTCTTGCTCTCAAGATAAGAATATATATACTCAAAATCCTCTGAAGTAAGAGGTATACCGGTAAAATGTTCACTGATGTCATTAAAATCAAGCGTGGCCTTTTTTCCCTTGGCAAGCTCTGCGAGCGCCTCGCAATGAGTCTTTAGAGCTTCTCTATCCATAAACATCCCACCT
>CAZYLH010000033.1:0-1679 GCA_964648695.1 uncultured Lachnospiraceae bacterium
ATTACATTTCTCACAGTAAAGCTTCGGTAAAATGCGTCCGCATCCGTATTCTCAGCCGTGAAACTAAAGGTATACACCGTCTCATCCAGCCTGTAATTTTCAAGCGTCTTTGTCTCTCTCAAGGTGTAGGTGTAATACTCCCACTCTCCGTCATTAATATAGCCGATGGGAAGCTCCTCTACACTCACGGTTCCATCATCCCCCGTCACGAGCGTCCAGCTTTCAGTGCTCTGCTCACAAGTCAACAAAAACTCCACGCCAGCTCCCAGAGGATTGTCATCCTGATCCACCTTGTGAATAGTTAAAGTCCCGTATTTTGGATAATTTATTACGGGGTCATCCTTGTTTATCTCTATCAGAAGGTCATCATTTTCAAGGGAAACCTCAAAACGGTACTCGGTTTCATCCAGCACAAAGTTATCAAGCGTTTTCAGTTCCTTATAGTAGTACTTGCCGGAGGGAAGATACTCTGTCAGGGTAGCGACACCTTCTGTATCCGTACTTATAATGGCAATGCACGTATCCTTTTCGATGACCACCTCTCCCAATGTATTTTTTATATCCTCGTCCGCATATATGCCAAAGTAGACGCCCTCAAGCGGAATGACTGTTTTATTTTCCGTGTAATCCATCCCCGCCTTATAGATATTTATGGTAAGGCTGCAAAGGTGATTTACAATATCCTTTGTCACATCCAGCAGATAGTCCACACCCTCCATACTTTCATAAATCCCATCAATTACAACCTCATAGACCGTGTCATCACTCGCATAGCCAGCGGGAGTGTAAGTCTCCAGAATATAGTATGTCCCTTCCACGAGATTTTCGCTAACAGCAATCCCCGCGCTATCCGTGGTAATCCGCATAACCTCCTCCGTACATTTAGCATCGCTGTAGATGGTAAATTCCACGCCCGCAAGATATGTAAAGTCAAAGGTAAGCTCACCGACCGTTCCAAGTTCCGTGACCGTCTCAGTAATTCCCGTAACCACATTTCCCTTCTTTAGCACTGCAATTTTTCCTGACTTTGGCACTGTCACGGTTTGATTTTCATCCTCTAAATCCTCATGGCTTACTATAGTTATGCCGTCCTCTGATATGGTCTCAAATACGACCAGGGTCTGACCTGAGAGTACGGTGGTGTCTATCGTAAAGCTCTGCGTGATTGTCCCGCCAAGCTTTGTGCTCGGTGTAAAGGTCTGCGTTGCCATAACGATCTTTCCATCTGAATTTATAAGGGGCTCGCCAGTCTCTTTTACCATAACCACACCTGTAATGGTATATGTCTTTTCCGGAAGAAGATAGTTGTAGCTTACCGTGTCAACAAGCACCGCCTCCTTTCTAAAACTCATGACATTTGTCTGTGTCTGTGCGTCCTTGGCAACGCTACTCATCTTAGGCGTTCTATACTCTATCATCTCTACCGTTTGGACACCTACCTGACTTCCGATCTCCTCCACCACGACGGTCATATCCTCCGCAGTTGTATACCCGTCCGGCGTTACAACCTCACGGAGTGTATATGTGCCTACGGGTATGTACTCAAGCACCATATATGCCTTTCCATCCTCATCGGTGATTATATTCTCATTAGACGTATCTCCAGTCACCCACTCTGCATATACATCTCCGTTCTCATCAATGAGCTGTAATGTCGCCCCATATACATCACTTCCGTC
>CAZYLH010000033.1:1779-10476 GCA_964648695.1 uncultured Lachnospiraceae bacterium
CATCTCCGTTCTCATCAATGAGCTGTAATGTCGCCCCATATACATCACTTCCGTCTGTATAATCAATCTTGCTAATAAGGAGCTTTGTGTGATCATCATACATAGTGACACTTTGTACCTCACCAGTCTCCTCCACCACAACGGTCATATCCTCCGCTGTGGTATACCCATCCGGCGTTACAACCTCACGGAGTGTATATGTGCCCACGGGTATGTACTCTAAAACCATATATGTCTTTCCCTCATCATCTGTAATGATATTCTCATTTGAGGTATCTCCCGTTACCCACTCCGCATAAACATTTCCGTTTTCATCAATAAGCTGTAATGTCGCTCCATATACATCGCTTCCGTCTGTGTAGTCGATTTTACTGATAAGTAGCTTTGTGTGATCATCATACATAATGACACTTTGTACCTCACCCGTCTCCTCCACCACGACAGTAATATCCTCCGCTGTGGTATACCCATCCGGCGTTACAACCTCACGGAGTGTATACGTTCCTACGGGTATGTACTCAAGCGCCATATATGTTCTTCCATCATCATCGGTGATGATATTCTCATTAGAGGTATCTCCCGTTATCCACTCCGCATATACATTTCCGTTTTCATCAATGAGCTGTAATGTCGCTCCATATACATCACTTCCGTCCGTGTAGTCGATTTTACTGATAATAAGCTTTGTGTGATCATCATACATGGTGACACTTTGCACCTCACCAGTCTCCCCCACTGTAAATGTAATGTCCTCTGCCTTTACATAACCTTGGTCTGTTGGCGCAGAAATTTCGCGAAGAATATATTCCCCTGGGGCAAGACTTAAGCGGTGCGCCGTTTTTTCACTTGTCCAGCTATCAATTACGGTCTCCTCTTCGTCCACTACCTGTATAACGGCAAGCTCCGCTCCTTCTATCTCCTCACTGCTTTCTATATCTCTCTTATAAAAATCCACCTTAATACTCTCATTGGTCACGCTAAATGTATATGCGTTTTCAGATGTCGCCACTGCAAAGCCCTCGGTCACATTGTAGACTGAAACCATGCAGCTTTTTGCATTTTCCTTGCTTCCCATAATGGACACAGCATACACATTCTCTGATAAAACATAGGTATCGCCTACGCTTAACTCCTTGACATAATACGTCTTAGTCTCCCCGTCCGTTTGATACCAGCTACCAGGCACTGTAAAGCTTGCAATACCGTCATCACCCGTGGTTATCTCTGCTATCTTGTTCTCGCAGTAAGCATCTGTGTAAACGCCAAACACGACTCCCTCTAAAGCCTCGCCCCCATCATCCACTTTCCTTACGCTAAACATTCCGTAGAGCTTAACTGGCATATTTGGCGCTGCGAAAATATCAGTTGTCCCCTCGATTATATATCCGCCGATATCAGTCTTTTTTGAGCTTGCACTTATTTCCGTTCCCGTGGTGTCTGTGGAGCTTGAAAAATATCTTAATGCGGTGATCTTAGTACCTATCCCGTCCTCGCTCTCCACTCCGCTCAAGGTAATCTCCCAGTAGCCTGTGTTTCTCTCATAGCCTTCCGGTGCGGTTTTTTCAAAAACGTAATATGTTGCAGTTATATCTGCGCCGATGTTCTGAACGGGAAACCAGGACGTCCCATTGGCTGTGGTAGTTACAGTGGATGTGCCACTTCCTGTATATATCCCGTCCGCTCCCTGCTTTGCAGTTTCCTGTGATTCTGATAGTACATAGGTTGCCCCTCCAACCTGCGCGCCCGTCACACTGTCGGTCTTTATAAGTCCAATACGCACATAGCTAGCATGTATGTCAGTGATGTGCAGTACACCTGCCGACTCGCCACTTGTATACCACCCCATAAGATTGTCATACTGCTCTGTGCTCTCCAGTGTGTAGCCCATCCAGCCGCTACTTTCCGAATAGCTGTAGTAGACAATGGATATAATCTGCGTCCCGCTGGCCGTAGTATCTGTCGTTCCTCTTAGATTGATCTCCCAGTACCCGTTGTTTCTGACATATCCACTAGGAGCCAAGGCCTCATAGGCATATAGTGTCATTGTGGCAGAGCCTGATGGCAGTGTATATACAGGCGAATAGACGGCCCCGTCAGCACTTGTTTTTAGGGAATTCTCTGCATACTCCTCTCCCCCGTTTAGCGCTCCGCTTCTTGCACTCTCTGCGCTTGTGGTAAGCCCTATAGTTGCACCTGAAATCCTAGATGCGCCTGAGCCTGATTTGCTATACGGATACTTATCAAAACCCACCTGTGCATAGTACTGCTCCGGCGTGTTTGTCAAGGTGAAATAGTAACTGGTCTTAGAAACACTTACCCCGTCGCTTAAATTCCTTGTGGTCTCATCATAGGCGTAATAGGTTACAGATTCTAACGTAGATTTGGAATACGACTCACTGCTGGGAGTGATCTTTAACACCCATATGCCGCCGCAGCGAATATAGCCCTCCGCAGGGATAATCTCCGCCAGAGTCACATAGACAGGATTTCCATCACAACTAGCAAGGCTGCTACAGCTCTCACTGTCTAAGGAAATCTGACTCACAGATGATGTGCTTGTGGTAAAAGATCCATCAAAATAGATGCCAAGCATCGCCGTGACACTTGTTGTCCCTAAGGTGCCATCCACATAGCTCTGATATAGAGACTGTGCATATCTTGCCCTGGGAGCAAGGCTTGTGGAAAGGCTTAACTCACCCGATTTATTATAAGCCGGATCGGTTGTGGTCACGCGATATGCAAAGTAAGCCGCAAGTCTAGTGGAGCTGTCCTCGGAGGAAACTTTATTTACACCAAAGCGGATATAATAATCCGTTTCCTGCATTTCTTCCTTAACCTTGTACACCGCGCATCCCGCCTGGGTATAGTTGGTGGGTGATGTAAGCGAAAACACAATATATCCGTCAGATGTAGCTGTGGCCGCCTTCCGATAGAGTATGCGCACAATTAAGGTTCCCGTTCCGCTTGTAACAGTCGTTCCTCCGGTGGTCGCCGCCACGCAGTGTAGCGCGACATACTGCCCATACCCGGATGGATTTCCCGTGATATCTGCGCTCCATGTTATGGATGCCGACCCACTCGTGAGGGTCTGGTTGTTTGGCAGAGCAGCCACACGGTTATAATTGCTGTCAGGGCTTGCACTGTTAAACAGTCCGTTGGGGGCATTAAAGGATATGCTGCCGTCAGCGTTTATATTTCCCATATTTGTCCCATCCACCGCCGTAGAGCTTCCGGTGCTCGACTGATAGTAATAGGAATAGGGCGCTGTATTGGTGATGATGGACGCATTTACAGAGCTCGTGCTGCCGGTTGTGTAGTTACTGATGTATGCGTATGCACCGGAATAGCTAAATGTCTGTCCGCGCGATACATTCTCCACCTCCACGCTCACTCCCGGTAAGGTCTTCATATCCTCCACGCTTGTGGCATAGCTGATAGAACCGGTGTAATATGTATCTAAAGCGATAAATCCAGAGATATCCCCGGCGGCACAGAGCAAAATTTCCTTTTCCGCATAATCCACCGCCGCCTCATCCTCCGCGCTCTCCTTTATGATGACATCCACCGCATAAACAGTATTACCCGCCACAGCAAGCGTCAGTTCTCCCGTGGAATTATCATAGTAAGCTCCGCCATCTGTCAAATCAAACGCCAGGGCTTCGTTATTTATGGTGACATATAAATCCTCGATGGTAATCTTACCTGCATCCGCCTCAGTGACTATCTGAAGGGTGATGGTCACATCAAGCGCAGGCATGCTGACCTCGCCACTTATACCCGTCACTTCTTCAATCTCTGAGGTGACATTTACCGTGACTATAGCAGTGTCGTTTTCAAAGCTGTACGGCACCAGCACCTGAGCCTGTAAGGCTCTTAAAACCTCTTTACCGCTCTCATCAAAGAAGAATGACTTTGGCACATATATAAGCCCTGTATCATCATCAAAAATAATGCTATCATTATAGACAGTCGGCGTTTCAGGGTCTCCATCTGTAAAGTCAGCATAGATAGCAGAGCCCAGACCGTTTATCGCCGCCGGATCAACTAGAGTCACAAGGTAGTCCTCATTGTCCTTTAAGGTGTAGAGATTTAGCGTAGTCTGGTAGCTGGCGATAAACGCCTCCGGTACCTCATCCCAGATGTCGGTTATAGTCATACCCTCCCAGGTCTGCTCCTCCTCCACCAGAGTATAGTTAAGTGTAAGGTAGTGGTATGTTGGCGCAAGACCGTTTTCGTCATACTCTGCGGCAGCGGCAATCGGCTCTGCGTCTTCTATATCAGATATTCTCTCCTCACTCACATCATTTGAGGAAGAAGAGAGCCCGCTGCTAAGCAAACTTACCGTCACTTCTGTTTCTGTATCTTCCCCGATAATCTCATTAAAAATTTCTGTATTTAACGCCGCTACCTGCTCCTCCATCTGCGCGCTTATATACCTAAGGATATAGTCGCTGGTAAGGTTTCCTGTACCTTCAGTAACACTTACCTCATCCAGAAGTGTCTCATCCTCAGCTACATCCTCTAAAGCTACCTGTGCAAAAGCGGTCACTGGAAAATCCGCAAGAAGTACTGACGCCGCCATCCCCACAGATAAAAAACCGGACGCCACCCGTTTTAGAAACGCTGCTACTCGTCTTTTCATCTACACATCTCCTTTCTAACATCCATGCGTTATGTCCATACAACAATCAAGGCTCAGTGGTTTTAGACAATATAG
The DNA here is from genome assembly GCA_964648695.1 of uncultured Lachnospiraceae bacterium. GTDB lineage: Bacteria > Bacillota > Clostridia > Lachnospirales > Lachnospiraceae > UBA4292. The sequence continues at coordinate 6,497 of CAZYLH010000033.1, forward strand.
CATGCCAGTCTATAAGTTTCAAGGAGATTCTAGTCTAATCAAAATATTCATTCTTTTTAGCTAATTATCTAATATTTACAAATCAGTAAAGAATAAACATCTGCGAAAAAAACACGACAAAATAAGCCCCATCCGGTTATCATCCCGGATGGGGCCCTGTGCTTACTTATCTATGCTTATTTTTCTTTTTGTTTTTCATCTTTGATATATAATCTTCATGTGAGTGCTTTTCAGTCGCATCCTCATTAACACTTTGCGCAGGATTTGAGTTGTACTTGTTTATCGGCTTTAGATAAAGCTGATCATAATACATGTAAAGCGCCTTATAGTCCTCCGTCTTCTTAAGCGCCACAGAATATGCGTGACCATGCATCTCGTCAAAATCCTTATCTTCGGCAAATCGTTTTGTGATGTGGTGCGCGACATTTGTGCAGTGACCGCCGATTCTCTCAAGCGATGTCAGCACATCCACCAGCATAAATCCAGCCTCCACGCTGCACTCGCCGGTCTGTAGGCGGTTTACATGGTGCTCCTTTATGGTCTCCTTTAGCTCGTTGATCATCTCAGAAAGAATTTCCACTCTAAGGGTCGCGCTGCTGTCATCCGTCTTAAATGAGGTAAAGGTAAGATCCATTATCTTCTCAACAGCGTTAAAAATAATGTGAAGCTCCGAGGTTCCCTTTTCAGAAAAGACTACGCCGCTTTCGACCTTTCTTGCGGCAACCTCCGTGATAAGCTCACAGTGATCTCCAATCCTCTCAAAATCGCTTATGCTGTTTAGAAGCTCACTTGCCAACTTTCGCTGGTCGCTGTGTAAGCGTTTTGACGTGATTTTTAAGAGATATTCATTAAGCGTCGTCTCAGCCTTATCTATAAAATGCTCATTCTCCTTAACCTTTGCGGCCGTTTTTTCAGAGTACTCAAACATCAGCTGAGCGCTTAAGTAATAGTTTTCCACGATTGCATCCGCCATAGAAAACATTACCTGCTTTGCCTGAGCCAAAGCCGTGGTGGGAGTGCTAAGAAGCATCGGGTCAAGGCTCTCAAAAATCTTATCCGCGCCTGTCTGCTCTTCATCAGCGACAAACTTGCCGGTAAGACGACCGATCTGCTCTGCAAAGGGAAGCAGAATAAGCGCTATGATCAGGTTAAAGAGCAGGTGGACATTTGCAATGCTTCCGCGGTTCATCGTGATATCCCAAAAACTAAAATTCAGGACAAAATTTAAACCGTATATCACAACTACAAAGAACACCGCGCCTATGATGTTAAATACCAGATAACTTATGGCAACCCTCTTTGCCTTCTTGTTTGCGCCAATAGAACCCAAAAGAATCGCCATGCACTTACCCACGTTGATACCTATAAGAACCGGAATGGCGGACGAGTATGTGACAACGCCCGTAGATGAGAGTGCCTGCAAAATACCCACAGCGGCGGAAGAGCTCTGTATGATGGCTGTAAGGATCAGTCCCATAAGAATACCGATGATGGGGTTTCCGAACGAGACGAACATCTGCTGAAAACTCTCCGATTCTCTAAGAGGCTCAAAGACGCCCTCCATGGTGTTCATTCCAAGGAATAAGATACCAAGGCCCACCATAATACCCGCCACATCCTGGCTGCGCTTCTTTTTGCCAAACAGGATTATAAACGCGCCGATGCCTACTAACACCGGTGCGAACGATGAGGGTTTTAAAAGCTTTAGGATAATGTTTGACTCCGCCAAATCTCCCAGTCGCAATATCTGCGCCGTGGCACAGCTTCCGACATTTGCACCAAACACAACAGGGATAGCCTGCGACAGCTTCATAATGCCTGCGTTTACAAAGCCGATGAGCATAATGGTGGTTGCCGCAGAGCTCTGGATTATGGCGGTAACTCCCGTTCCCAGCCCAAAACCTTTGAGCTTTCCGATAAGGGCATTTCTGCCAGTTGTCAGGCGGCTTAATATTCTCTCAAGGCCGCCCCCTGCAAGGTTCTTTAAGGAAGTTCCCATTAAATTCATGCCAAATAAGAACATTCCGACACCGCCAAGCAATGTCAATACGGAAAAAATATCCATCTTAATATACCTCTGCTATTTGTAGCCAAATGATATTGTGGGCAAAAGTCCCAGCCTCAATGCCTACGGGTGCTGCGTGCTACGCACTCTCTTAGGTCCTGCCCGACATTCGCATATCGCAGGATTACATCCTGCTTTTATGCTCATATCGGGGCGGGTCCCAAGGTCTTTCACCCACTTATGAGCAAGCTCATGTGGGTTCAGCCCTTTTGACCCTGGCATCTTAAAATTCTGTCCCCAGATACTTCTTTACAACCTCAAACGGTGCCGCGCCGATACTCATATACAGCTCGTATATCTCGCTGTACTCTGCCCCCGTCTCCGTAGCGTAATCCTCGATAATCTCATCCGTGAGAATGTAGCCAAGCGAGTAAGGAAGGAAGACTCCCGGGTCACCCACACAGACCGCATATATGTAGGAAGCCGCAGAGCTGTTAAGCCCCAGAGCCGAAATGTAATCTGCCAAATCATCCTCCGTCCAGCCTTTGCCGTTAATCGCCAGATCCGCATAGGCGTACAAATCATAATTTATGCAGCTATCTAAAAGAATGATGGTTTTCATAGCCTCAGAAACATCTGTAAAGTCTAAGCTCATATACTCCGCATACATCGCCCATCCTTCAGAATATCCAAGATGGGATATGAGCTGCTCTACAGAGTAAGCGCCGCAGGACTGCTGAATGTTAAACTGTAACATATGTCCGGGATACCCTTCATGGGCGAGGGTCATAAACAGTGTCACCGGGTCATCATCAAGCGCGGACTCATTTACACGCATAATGTTTACATCCGCCGCATCAATCCTCGGCACAAGGTAGTAAGCCAAAACTCCGTCTATCTCAAGAGAATCCGGCAAGGCTGAGACCAACCAGCTAACCTCTCCAAGTGAGGGGAACGCATCGCTCATAGCTTCTATAAGGTATTCTAAAATCTGCTCCGGATCATCCTCGTCTATAAGAGAAATCTCCTCGCTGTAATACTGCTCATAGAGCGTGGAATTAAGAGTTGCATAGCGCACGAGCTTACTCACATTTTCGGTAAGCGTCTCATCTAAAAGCTCCATCAGCTCATCGATGGTCATATTTGCGCCGACGGCATCCTCCACCAGATACTCGTAATATTCCAAACCACCGTCATAATAGTAAAGGCCCTGACCTGTGGAGTTAAGGCCGTAAAGCTCCTCTAATTCCTCATATACCTGCTCAAGAGCCGGGACAATCTCATCTATATAAAACTCTTCATTTGCATCCTTATAGCTCTGGCTTACATCATCTGTAAGACCCAAAGCGTCAATCTTGGTATTATAACCGTCTATAAAAGGGTTATCCTCTAAATCAAGCAGCTCCTCAATTGACTCTAACGCAGTATCTATCATATAATCCGTCGGTGCATAGTCAAGCTCCTCAATCTGGCTTTTTACCTGCTCCGGTATCTCTAGTAGAAGATCCGGGAGGTATTCCATCACCTTGGCATATGTCTCTACATTTTCCTCTGTGTCAAAAATATACTCATAAAAGGTGATGGCAAGATTTGTTATAAGCCCGCTTGTAAGGCCAAGCTGTGTCGAATAATCAGGCACCTCAAGGCTCCACAGGGCGATTAGATACTCATAATACATCTTGTCAAACACCAGCTTTTGCCTGTCGCTAAGCTCCTCATAGGGAAATGTAAGCATTTCCTTAAGCTCTGCCTCATTTAAGCTGTAGGCCTCATCTATATCATCCTGTGTGTATACCAGATGGCCCGGGTCGTAGGTGATGCTCGCTATATCCTCAATTCCGTAGCTTTCCGGATCCTCCAGATACTGATCCAAAGTAAGTCTGTCGGTTGAGACAGTGGTAATAAAGACTTCCTCCATAAACTCATCAAAATCATCTGTAGTAAGACTCTCATCCTCCTCCACGCCAAAATACTG
>CAZYLH010000033.1:10576-14696 GCA_964648695.1 uncultured Lachnospiraceae bacterium
ACTCATCAAAATCATCTGTAGTAAGACTCTCATCCTCCTCCACGCCAAAATACTGTCTGGCATCGGAAAGCTCTAAGCCCATGAGATACATATACTTATCCGTGGTACTCTCAAAAGCCTGTGTTAGGGAGGATTCGTCATCCCCAGCTTCTGTCTCCTCTTCGGTCTCCTGCGTGGTCTCCTCATCCGTCACTTCTTCGGCGGTTTCCTCCTCGGTCTGTGCCTGCGTGGTGATTTCGGTACTTTCCGTTTCATCCTGATTTACGCTTGAAACACAGCCCGTCAGAGATGTAATTATCAAAATGGCTGTAAGTCCCAGGCATATATATGTCTTTTTACGGCTCATGGGATAAATCTCCTTATACTCATCTTTCTAAACCCGCTTATAGGCTCCGCTCATTATTGTAACAGACGAACTCTCCTTTGAACAGACTTTTTTCTAAAAAAATATTGGGGTCAAAAGACCCCAATCTTGATTCTACTCCTGCCCTTTTATGGCGATGAAGAGCTCCTCAAGCTGCTTTTCATCCACCACATTCGGAGCATCCGTCATTAAGTCCGAAGCGTCCTTTACCTTGGGAAAGGCGATTACATCTCTAATGTTTTCAGTCTTGGCCATAAGCATGATCAGACGGTCCAGACCATAGGCGATGCCAGCATGTGGCGGCACGCCGTACTTAAAAGCGTCCATCAAAAATCCGAAGCGCTCGTATGCGGCTTCCTTAGTAAAGCCCAAAGCCTCAAACATCCTCTCCTGGACATCTGACTGGAATATTCTCACTGAGCCTCCGCCGATCTCCACGCCGTTTAGGGTGATATCATACGCCTTTGCACGCACAGCGCTTTTGTCCGTCTCCAAAAGCGGAAGGTCCTCCTCCATCGGCATGGTAAAGGGATGATGCATTGCAACATATCGTCCCTCCTCCTCGGAATACTCAAACTGAGGAAACTCCACTATCCATAAGAACTTATAGTCATCCTTACTTGTAAGCTCTAACTGCTTAGCCATCTCAAGGCGAAGCGCTCCAAGCACGCTTAGAACAATCTTTTTACTATCCGCGGCAAAGAGGAGAAGATCCCCCGGCTCTCCCTGCATGGCCACAATCAGGCTATTCATCTGCTCCTCGGTCATAAACTTTAAAAAGCTCGACTTTAAGCTGCCGTCCTGTCCGATACAGACATAAGCCAGACCTTTCGCCCCGTAGCCCTTTGCAAAGTCCACTAAAGCGTCAATCTTCTTTCTGGGCATGGCGCCCTGTCCCTTTACATTGATGCCCCTAACCGTTCCGCCATTTTCAAGCGCTCCGCTAAACACTCCAAATCCGCAGTCTTTTACCACATCAGATACGTCTGTAAGCTCCATGCCAAAACGTATGTCTGGCTTATCAGAGCCGAAGCGGTTCATCGCCTCAGTCCAGCTCATGCGCTGTATGGGAAGTGGAATATCAACGCCTACAATCTCCTTAAACATTTTAGCAAGCAGCTTTTCATTTACGGCGATGACGTCATCTATATCCACAAAGCTCATCTCGATATCGATCTGGGTAAACTCCGGCTGACGGTCAGCTCTTAGGTCCTCATCCCTAAAGCACCTTGCAATCTGGAAATACCGATCATACCCTGAACACATCAACAACTGCTTAAAGATCTGAGGAGACTGGGGCAGTGCATAAAAATTACCGGGATGAATGCGGCTTGGCACCAGATAATCCCTCGCACCCTCCGGCGTTGACTTACAAAGCATGGGCGTCTCTATCTCTAAAAAGCCCTCCTCTGAGAGCACATTTCTAACCAGAGTGGTGACCTTGCTTCTCATCATCAGGATCTTTTGCAGATGGGGGCGGCGAAGGTCCAGGTACCTGTACTTTAGCCGCAGCTCCTCCCTTGTCTGCACTCCGTCCTCTATGGGAAACGGCGGAGTTAGGGATTCTGAAAGAATCCGAAGCTCCTTAGCCTGTAGCTCTATATCACCTGTTTTTAAGCTCTCATTTACCGCTCCTGAGCGGGCGCATATATCGCCCACCACGGCGATAACAAATTCACTCCGCAAAGAACCTGCCTTTTCAAAGCCCTCGCTTCCAATGATTGTTTCATCAAATATGATCTGCATGATACCGGAGCGGTCTCTCAAATCCACAAATATCAAGCTTCCTAAATTTCTTCTTTTCTGTACCCACCCCATCAAAGTGACGGTTTTTCCTATATCCTCTTTTGAAAATTCTGCTGCCCGCCCGCTGCGCCGCAGCCCCTTCATCGTTTCTGCCATAAATAATACCTGCTAAAAAGCGCTACGCGCCCTTTTTAGCTTCCTTTCACACTTTTGTCGCTTGCCTAAAATTATATTTTTCGCCGACTGATATGTCAAGCTTTAGCTTTTTTCGTACAGCTCAGCTTTTCTCCTTATCATCTCATCTATTCTCTCCATATACTGGCCCACATCCTTGACATTTTCTGTGCGCTTTATAAGACCATCTGAAAAAACTGCCTTTGATGTAGCCCCCGCGCCGCATGCCACTATTGACTGCTTCTCTTCCATAATAAGGATGTTATAAAGCCCCTCCTTGCCGGGATGGGCAAAACCCACATTTTCCAGATTCCCCGCCATATTTTTCTGGCGGTACAGGTAGTATGGCTTCATCCCCATCCGTCCCGCGTATTCATAGGTCATATCCATCAACTCCTCGGAGTTGTCGTAGTGATATTTCCTGTAAAAGTCCCGCTCTATATTTAACCTTGCGGCGCGCTTTAGCGCCAGAGAATGAACTGTCAGATTATCCGGAGACAGCCGTAAAATCTCCTGCATGGTGTGCTCAACATCAGAAAAAGTCTCATCCGGAAGCCCTAAGATAAGATCCATGTTTATGTTATCAAACCCCACCTGCCTTGCCATGTTATAGGCGTCAATAACCTGCCACGCCGTGTGGTTTCTGCCGATAATCCTTAAAGTCTCATCCTTCATGGTCTGCGGATTTATTGAAATCCTGTCCACCGGGTGAGTCTTTAGCGCCTCTAGCTTTTCCCGCATCACGCTGTCAGGCCGCCCTGCCTCCACACTAAATTCTAAAAGATTTGAAAGATCAAAATTTTTCTCCACCAGCTCACAGAGTGCATCAAGCTCCCCCGCCGAAAGTGTGGTGGGTGTGCCGCCCCCGATATAGATTGTGTTTAGCTGTTTATCCCTAAAGCGCTCTGCCACAAATAAGAGTTCCTTTTTTAGGCAGTCAAGATATTCACCCACCCTATCGCGATACATCCCTATAGGATATGAGGTAAATGAGCAGTAAAGACATGTTGATGGACAAAACGGAATGCCGATATATAAGCTATAGCCCCTCTTATAGTCAAGCTTAGAAAGCAGAGCCTTCTCGCGCTTTGCGATGTCTATGGCAAGCTTAGACTTTTTCTCGCTTATAAGATAGTAGCTGCGTAAGGTTTTAAAAATCTCCTCCTCTTTCTTTCCCGCCTCCAAAAGAGCCATGGGGATCTTGGTGGGGCGAATGCCCGTAAGCGTCCCCCAGGGAAGGTGCCGCCCCAAAATAAGGCAGAGTGCCCGGTACAAACACCGCTTTAGCGCAGATTTTGCCTCCACGCGCTCCTCTAGGGAAAATTCCTCGGACTCTTTTACATCACCTACGCGAACCAAAACTTTGCCGGTTTCTCTCTGTGCATCCTCAGACCAGAATATTAAAACCTTTAGCAAAGAGGAGTGTTCATGCGCATCTTCCCTCTTCTCATCCCTGACAAAGCACTGGGAAACCCCCGGATAAAAAGCCATCAGCATCTCCCGGATATCATATTCAAACCGCTCCTCATTTGAGACGATCAGTATCGCCGCATCTTCTTTGCACTCCATATCCCTACTCCTCTTTACCTAAAATCCTTGGAATATATGGCGCAACAGGATTTTGAAGCTTCTCCTCGCCGATGGTGGTGGGCTCATTATGCCCCGCATAGACTTTTGTCTCATCCGGAAGGGTAAATAATTTCTTTATGATGGAATAAATAATATCTTTTATGCTTCCACCCGGAAAATCAGTTCTTCCTAATGAGGCGCAAAACAGGGTGTCTCCGGAAAAGAGCACCTGCTCGCTTTCAAAATAGTAGCACACGCTGCCCCTTG
>CAZYLH010000034.1:0-14396 GCA_964648695.1 uncultured Lachnospiraceae bacterium
TACCATGGAGTTGTAAATTTGTCACCAAATTTTAAGGATAATAAGAAAGTTTTCTGATCCAGCAAAAGCCCGCCAGGCTTATCTCTTGACCGGGGTCTTGAAATAGCCATAGCGGGCAGTCTCATGAAAATATTGAGTTTTAATTAATTAAGCAGAGCGGACTCTAAGTCTGAGAGCATATAGTCAAGCGCTGTGATACCGCCCTCTGCCGTATACCATACAGCGGGATGCTCAAGATACACAATTCTTCCGTTCTGGTATGCATCCGTCTCCATCACCAGCTCATTTTCCATGATTTCCTGAGCAAGCTGTGCGCCCTCTGTTCCGATAGCTGCATCCCTATCCATAACAAATATGTAGTCAGGATTTAGCGCCACGATAAGCTCAAATGATGTCTCATTTCCATGTGTAGATGTAACATCGGACTCAGCAAGATTATCAAATCCGATCTCAATTCCGATGATGGAGCATCTTCCATCATTGCCAAGCAGGTTAAAGCTTCCGCTAGTGCACATTCCCACCAAAGCAGTCATACCATCAGCCACTTCTGCGAGCGCCTCGATGCGCTCATCAAAGCCTGCCATCTTCTCTTCAACCAGTTCCTCAAGTCCAAAGATGGATGCGATGGTTGTCGCATTATTGCGCACACTCTCCACCACGCCGATGGAAGAGTCCGTAGCCAAATATACAACCGGCGCGATCTCGCTTAACTCATCATAGTATGAGCTTAAACGTCCGCCGATAAATATGATATCCGGCTCACATGCCATAACAGCCTCAAGATCTGCCTCCTTGATCGTGCCAAGAGCCTCGATCTCATCGTTATCAACATAATCCTGTAGATAATCAAGAGAGGTGGAAGCGGTGCCAACCACGCGGTCTCCAAGCTCCAGATTGTCAATGATGTCAAGGGAAGCCATATCTAAGATTGCGATTCTCTGCGGATCGTAAGGAACCTCTAACTCTATCTCCTCGCCGCTACCGTCTAGAGACGTAATCGTTATTGTATCAGGGACAGAAGCTTCTGTAGTCTCCTCCTCAGTCTCCTCATCTTCTGTGGTGTCTTCTGTAACCTCCTCAGTTACATCCGAAGCTTCTGTAGTATCCTCTGTGCTCTCATCTGAAGTGCTGCTACTAGAGCACGCTACAAGACTCACTGACATAGCGGCTGCTAAAGCCATAAGCATAAGCTTTCTCATTTTAAAAAATCTCCTTTCAAAAAAGTACTTAAAATATTTCCATCTAGTAATAGATGGACAAGGGTTTTCCCTTGATATTGATGATTTCAAAATCTACATTATAGATCTCGGCTAAATTCTTCTCCGTCATCACCTCCTCTACGGTACCGTTTATTTTAATCTTTCCGCCCACAAACGCGCAGACGTAATCAGAATAAAACGCGGCGTAATTTATCTCATGCAGCACCAATATGACAGTCTTTCCAAGCTCGTCGCACAGTCTGCGAACGATCTTCATCATATTGGAGGCGTGATATATATCCAGGTTATTGGTCGGCTCATCAAGGAGCACATACTCTGTATCCTGGGCAATCACCATAGCGATATAGGCTCTCTGCCTCTGTCCGCCGGACAGCTCATCTATAAAGCGATCCTGAAACTCCGCAAGCTCCATATAAGAAATCGCCCTTTCTATCATCTGCTGATCCTCTGGTGTAAGCCGTCCGCCGGAATACGGAAAGCGTCCAAAGGCAACAAGCTCACGGACAGTAAGCTTCATCTGAATGTTGTTATTCTGTGTCAGAATAGCCAGCCTTTTTGCAAGATCCTTACTCTTATACCGGGCGATGTCCTTGCCATCAAAATCCACAAGGCCGTCATCCCTAGCAATCAGTCGTGAGACAATCCCCATCACCGTGGATTTACCAGCGCCGTTTGGCCCTATAAAGGAAATCACCTTGCCCTTAGGGATATCAAGGCTTACTGCGTCTACCACGACCTTGCCGTCATATTTTTTTGTCAAATCCTTTATAAACATTATCAAACCCTCCTGCCTGCAAGAAGGAGATATAAAAAGTAAATTCCTCCTCCAACTGAAATGAATACACTGATCGGTATAGTGTAAGAATAGACATGCTCAACAATCAGCTGACCGCCCACTAATATGACCATGCCAAACAAGGTCGAGCCTAAGATGAGCTGCGTATGCCGGTATGTCTTTAGGAGCTGTCTTGAAAGGTTTGCGATGATAAGTCCCAAAAATGATATAGGGCCAACCATGGCTGTAGCGACAGCTATAGAAAGCGTCACCCCTAGGAGCAGACGGCGCACAGATCTGTCATAATCCACGCCCAAATTTATAGCCTGATCCTTGCCAAGGGTAAGGACATCTAGAAGTGCCAGATCCTTTCTGAGGACAAATATGATCGCCGCCAGCACTATAACTGCAAAGATGATAATCTCAGAGTTTATATTGCTAAAGCTTGCCACAAGCGTCGCAAGAAGCGTATCATACTCATTCGGATCCATAACGCGTGTCAGCGTGGTCTGTATGCTTGAGAAAAATGACGCCAAAACAGTTCCGATAAGCAGGACATAGAGGATATTGTGGCTCGTCTTTTTAAACAGGTAGCTGTAAACCACCGTCGCAACCACTCCCATCAGTATCAGATCCACCCCAAAGGAGAGGTTTGCGTTTGTTGCAAGAACGCTTCCCGTACCGACAAAGAACACTACCGCTGTGTGTATCAGTGTGTAGAGTGAGTTCATTCCCAGAAGGCACGGTGTTACAATCCTGTTGTTTATGATGGACTGAAACACTATGGACGCACCGCCAATGGCAAACGCAGTTATCAGCATGGCGATAAGCTTCGGAGTCCTTATCTTCATTGCATATCTAAAAAGCTTCGGATTACTAAAGCGAACCTCCACAACCATATACAAAACCGCACAGAGCAGGACAAATATTGCAAGGATCACCAGCTTTTTTTTGTTTGTAAAAAATCTTTCCTTCATCACAAGCTCCCTCCTTCTTTCTGGAGAGCCTTAGCATTATCGTCTTTTCCTCCCAAGAATTTAAGCTTCACCGCTTTTCTGCCGTTTTTCAGGCGATAAAGCAGCATCACCACAAAGATAATGCTTCCAAGGATCCCCACAATCAGCTCTATAGGAAGCTCATACGGCGCTATCACAACCCTTGCTATCATGTCGCATACCAGGACAAATATCGCCCCGAAAAGGGCTGTGTCAACCAAGGTTCCTCTTATTCTGTCCCCCTTAAACATTGCCACGATATTTGGCACGATCAGTCCGATGTAGGATATCGCGCCGACCACAACAACCACAGATGCGCTTATCATTGCCGCAATCGTCAGACCCATAAACAGGATTAGGTTGTAATGGATACCCAGATTTTTGGAAAAATCCTTTCCCATCCCAACAATGTTAAAATGGTTGGCAAAGATAAATGCGAGTATGACGAGAGGCACCACCATATAGACCATCTCATATCTTCCCCTAAGAACCATGGAAAAATGCCCCACAGTCCAGGTTGAGAGAGCCTGCGTCATCTCATACTTATATGCCAGGTAATTTGTCACACCGCCGATCACGTTTCCAAACATTATGCCCACAAGAGGCACCATCACCGCGTCCTTAAACTGTATCCTCTGAATAAACCAGACAAAAATCCAGGTTCCAAGGATGGCAAAGACAAAAGCAAAAACGGCGCGTCCAACCAGGGTTGAATTTGGCATAAATAAAAGCGCTAATAAAATGCCAAACTGTGCCGATGAGATCGTAGCACCAGTGGTTGGCGAGACAAACTTATTCATGCAAAGCTGCTGCATAATAAGACCTGCAATGCTCATTCCAACGCCGGTGCACAGGATTGCTAAAAGCCTTGGAAGGCGTGAAATCAAAAAAATCTCCCATTGCTCTATATCTCCGGATAAAAGCCCGCTCACATTGATATCCAAAACCCCGACAAAAAGGGACCATATGGAAAGAACCAGTAAAGCAAGCGCAAGACATATTGTCAAACCATACTTTTTAATGGTATCTCCTCCTTTCGTTTTTCAAGTTAGGAATTTCTATATTAAATTAGTCACTCCTAACTCAAACCCAATAAAAAAGCGATGTGGTAAGCACTTGGGGTACGCTTGCCGCATCGCTCACTGTTTTGGAATTCTATCACAAAGTCCAAACAAAGGCAATATATCTAATTGATCTATTTTTATCAACAAACCTTACAGGTAGGTGAATAAATAGTCCCTCTGTCCTTGCAGCTCTATCTTATGACAGACTTTTAAGCGCTGCCCTAAGCTTATCCTCCATCTCATCAACATGCTCTCTGGTGATGATAAGCGGGGGCACAAAGCGCACGGTATTGCTTCCTGCACTTATAAGGATCAGTCCCTCGGCCTGAGCAGCCTTTACAACCTCCTGACAGGAAACTCCCAAAAATTCCAGCCCCTGGATCAGCCCCATGCCACGGTGCTCCTTTACAAATGAAAATTCCTCTGTTATTTCTTCTAATGCATCCCAGAGATAAGTTGCAACCAAATTTACATTTTCCAGTATATTCTCATCCTTATATATGTCTAGCACCGCGTCCACCACAGCGCACACAAGGGGATTTCCGCCGTATGTTGTGCCGTGGTCCCCCGGCTCCATGGATGCCGCTCTTTCCGTGCACATAAACGCTCCCACCGGCACGCCGCACCCTAGAGCCTTTGCACATGTAATCACATCGGGCTTTATGCCGTAATGCTCAAAGGCAAACATTTTTCCAGTTCGCCCCATACCGCACTGGATCTCATCGCAGATCATTAAGGCGTCGTATTTATCACAAAGCTCTCGCACACCCAAAATAAACTCTTTAGTGGCAGGATAAATCCCCCCCTCTCCCTGTAGGGTCTCTAATATCACACAGGCAGTGTTTTCATCAATCAGGTTCTTTACGCTCTCTAAATCATTGTACTTTGCAAACTTCACGTTTGGTATCAGCGGCTCAAATGGGGTGCGGTAGTGCTTTGTCCCGGTGACAGAAAGCGCTCCTAAGCTTCTTCCGTGAAATGAGTGCTCCATGGCGATGATTGTGTAATCTTCTTTGCCATGCATATTTGCATATTTTTTTGCCAGTTTAAGCGCTCCCTCAATCGACTCCGTCCCGCTGTTTGTAAAAAACACCCTGTCCATCCCGGATACTGCCTTAAGCTTTTCAGCAGCCAAAGCCCCCGGTACGCTATAGAACAGGTTTGAAGTGTGGATGAGCTTATCAACCTGCTCCTTTAGGGCATTATTATACCTCTCATGTCCATATCCGAGGGCCATAACAGCTATTCCCGCTCCAAAATCTAAGTAGCGTTTTTTTTCCGTGTCGTAGAGATAGACGCCCTCTCCCTTTTCAAGGATGATCTGATACCTGTTATACACATGCAGATATGAATCTTGCGCTTTATTTATAATCTCCTGCTTATCCATAAACAAGCTCTCCTTTTTCTGCTAAAAGTCTAACCCTTATAAAAACGCTCCGGATCCTCACTGTCAACAATAGCAGTCCCAACGCCCTTATTTGTAAAAATCTCTAAAAGCAGGCAATGGGGAAGCCGTCCGTCCATGATGTGAACCCGCTTTACGCCGTGTTCTATCGCCTCTAGACAGCTGTGCAGCTTTGGAAGCATACCACCGCCCACATGGCCGCTGTCTAAAAACTCCTGCATCATCACAGTGTCCATCTCTGAGATCAGCGTGGATGGGTCTTTCGGATCCTCATAAACACCCTCCACATCTGTAAGAAACGCCAGCTTTTCAGCCTTTACAGCCCTGGCGATGGCGCATGCCGCATCGTCCGCGTTAATGTTATAGGTGTTATACTTATCATCATAGCCGATGGGGCACACAATGGGCAGAAAATCCTTCTCCAAAAGGTCATGAAGGATTTTGGGATTAACGCTGTCAATCTCGCCGACATATCCTATGTCCTCACCGCCGGAAAGCTTCTTTTTTACATGAAGCAGACCGCCGTCCTTGCCGCTGATGCCAACGCCCATCACTCCAAGCTCCTGCACTCTGTTTACCAGGCTCTTATTCACCCGGTTTAAGACCATCTCCGCTATCTCCATCGTGGGCTCATCCGTCACGCGCAGGCCGTTTACAAAGCGCGGCTCCATTCCCGCCTTCTGCACCCACTTGCTGATATCCTTGCCGCCTCCGTGGACGATGATTGGCTTAAATCCAACCAGCTTTAATAGCACAACGTCCTGAATGACGCTCTTTTTTAACGCCTCATCCATCATGGCGCTTCCGCCGTATTTGATCACAATAATCTTTCTGTTAAATCTCTGTATATATGGCAGCGCCTCTATAAGCGTCTGAGCCTTCATCATTATCTGCTCGTCCATTTTTAGTCTCCTTACTCTTTCAATATCTACGGGTAAACTCATAGCCTTTTACCCATCTAAACTCTTCATGCGGGCTTAGACCGGCAGTTTTTTAGTTTTAGCTTCTGTAATCTCCGTTTATATGCACATACTCATACGTCAGATCGCATCCCCATGCCGTGGCGCACTCTTTCCCGTTATGCATATCACAGATCGCTCTCACCTCACTCTGGGAAAGGATTTTTTTTGCCTCATCTTCACTGTAATCGGTGGCAACGCCGTCCTTTACGATCACAAGCTTTCCTGCGCTACTCTCAAAGGTAAGATCTACCTTTCCCGGGTCAAAGTCTACTCCGGAATAGCCAAGAGCGCAGAGGATCCTTCCCCAGTTAGCGTCATGTCCAAATAACGCCGCTTTTACAAGGGATGATGTTATCACCGATTTTGCAAGGATCTTAGCGTTTTCCTTTGTATCTGCTCCGTTTACCGTGACCTCAAAAAGGCAGGTACAGCCCTCTCCGTCCCCGGCGATCATCTTAGATAAGCTCTCCATCACCGCGTGTAAGGCCTCACAAAACGCGGCGTAATCCTCGTTTTCCTGCGTGATGCTCTTATTTTTTGCCTCACCGTTTGCCATCAAAAGCACCGTGTCATTGGTGGAGGTATCTCCGTCAACGGAGATCATGTTAAAGGTATCATCTACATCTGCCTTAAGAGCTTTTGTGAGCAGCTCCTTACTGATCGACACATCCGTTGTGACAAAGCAAAGCATGGTGCACATATTCGGATGGATCATACCGGAACCTTTACACATCCCGCCAATCGTGGCAGTCCTTCCGCCAACCGTAAATGTATAGGCCACCTCCTTTGGCTTTGTATCCGTGGTCATGATTGCCCTTGCGGCACTGTGTCCGTGCTCTAGACCACTTCCCTTTGCGTCCGCCAAAAGAGAGATGCCCTTTATAATCCTGTCAATTGGAAGCTGCATGCCAATTACACCCGTGCTTGCAACCGCCACATAGTCCCCGGGGATGCCAAGAACCTCCCCAGCCGCCTTTGCGGTCTGCTTACAATAATCAAAGCCTTCCTGTCCGGTGCACGCATTGGCGATCCCAGCATTTATAACCACCGCCTGCATATAGTCCACATCCTCCACCAGGCGCTTATCCCACAAAACAGGCGCTGCCTTAACCACGTTTGTGGTAAAGGTTCCTGCCGCTACGCATGGCACCCTGCTATATACAAGGGCCATATCATCCCTGCCCTCGTACTTGATTTTCGCCGCCGTGGCTCCAGCCTCAAAGCCCTTTGCGGCTGTCACACCGCCGTCAATTTTTTTTAGCATTTTTATCCTCTCTTATATTTGCCATAGTCAATAATATTTTCCCTTTGATCTGTCTGTCGTATGTCCGTTTCTTAAGTATTTGTTATAAGTGATAACACATTCTTTGTTAAATTATATGGCACTCATTTATTTTTTTGTCATTTATTATAAGTAACTATATTTTCCTCATTGAGGGTAAATTCATAGTAATTTAAATCCTCTCGTTTTGTCCATCCATTCCTCTTCCAAAAGGCATTTCCCATATCATTAACGGTAAAGGCAACAATTGACACCTTGCTTATGTGCTCCTTACTTAGCGCCTTCATGCAAAAGTCCACCATAGCCTTGCCTATGCCCTGCATCCGGTAATCCTCCCTGACACACACATGGTACAAACACCCTCGTCTACCGTCATGCCCGCAAAGTATTGCTCCGACAATCTCTCCTTCATCCACTGCCACCACGCTGGTGGTAGGGTTTCTTTTTAAGAAAGCTGTCACGCCCTCCATTGAGTCATCCACACTTCTCATGGCAAAGCCGCGGATGCTCCTCCAAAGGGTGTATACCCCATCATAATCTTTTTCTGTCATCACTCGAATCTGTGCTGCCATAGATACCTCATTTACGCAAAAGCGGGCACCTGCATAAGCCCCATGTTCTCAGGAAGTCCAAACATCAAATTCATGTTCTGCACCGCCTGCCCGGCAGCGCCCTTTACCAGATTATCCATCGCGCCCATCATGATCACGCGGTTTGTGCGCTCATCAATCTTAAAATTCACATCCACGAAGTTGCTGCCCTTTACCCAGCGTGTCTCCGGGGCCACATCCTTTTTCAAAACCCTCACAAAGGTTTCGCCTTCATATGCCTTATCATACACGCTCTTTAGATCCTCATAGGTAACGTGCTTATTAAGATTCGCATAAGCAGTGATAAGTATACCCCTGTTCATGGGAACCAGATGGGGTGTAAAATTGATAACCACTGGCTTTTCAGCGATATAGCTAAGCTGCTCCTCGATCTCCGGCGTATGCCTGTGAGTAGCCACCCCGTAGGCTTTAATACTGTCATTTATCTCACAGTATAGATTTGCCACTTTTGCCCCACGGCCTGCGCCTGAAACGCCGGATTTTGCATCCACGATAATGGATTTTTCATCAATGAGCCCCGCCTTTAGCAGCGGATAGATGGACAAAGTGGTGCATGTGGGATAGCACCCGGGATTTGCCACTAGGCGCGCATTCTTTACCTTATCTCTGTTAAGTTCACAAAGTCCGTATACCGCCTCGCCGATAAACTGCGGCGCTTTATGCGTCAGGCCATACCACTTCTCATATGTCCCCACATCCTTAAGCCTGAAATCTGCGCTCAAATCCACAATCTTTGTTCTTGAAAGGATCTGTTCGTTTACAAGCGAGAAGCAAAGCCCCTGTGGCGTTGCCGTAAAAATCACATCCGCCTCATCCGCCAGCGCCTCCATATCATCGTCCAGACACTTGTCATCAACCAGCTTAAACATATTTCTATATACATCAGCATACTCAGTGTCGATATAGCTCTTAGATCCATACCAAACAATCTCTGCCTCAGGATGCTGATACAAAAGGCGCACCAGCTCATTTCCCGCATAGCCTGTAGCGCCGATAATTCCAACCTTTATCATGTTTTGTATTCCTTTCTGTCTATCGCTTTTTTGAAAAATTACGCTTTATGTGCATCAGTTAGCATCATGCTTTTTAAAACAGCCGACTTTATGCATTTATTTTTGCATATTTATTATTTTATGCGTATAATTTATTATGGCAACCGTGATTATACATCGCACATCACTAAAATGCAAGTGGTTTTGCAGAAAAATAATCTGCCTGTTTTACTTGAATTTTCCTATTAAGAATATTAAAGTAGTATGTGCTGAAAAAACAAAAATACACTTATAAGGAGCCCTTTAACTATGAAAAGAATTAAGCTTTCCATATTTGCCGCGCTGCTTTTCTCGCTGCTGTTTGCTGTAAGCGTCATTGCCGCAGACAGCGACAGCGCGTCAGATACAGCCTTAAACGGCGAGGTGGTAATTTATCACACCAATGACACCCATGGCTACATCGGAAGCGGTGACGGATATGTGACCATTGATAAGATCGCCACACTAAAGGCGACTACAGAAAATTCCATCCTAGTCGATGCCGGAGACGCCACTCAGGGCGCACCCCTTGCTTCTCTCACCATGGGTGCGGATATTATCGATATCATGAACCTGGCCGGTTATGACCTTATGGTTCCCGGAAATCACGAGTTTGATTTCGGAACGGAGCAGTTTTTGAGCAATGTATCACTTGCCGACTTCCCTGTGCTTGCCGCAAATGTATATCTTGATGACTCTCTTCTCCTTGAGGGTGTGCAGGATGGAAACAATGGCTGCCATACTATTATAGAAGAGGACGGCATTAAGGTCGGATTTTTCGGATTGACCACATCGGGCACGGCAACCTCAACAAATCCCGAAGGGATCCCCGGCCTGAAATTTGCCGATGAGGTCGAAACCGCTATAGCAGAGATTGAAGAGCTTATCGCTGATGGCGCCGATGTCATCATTGCCGTATGCCACCTGGGAGATTCATACGGCGGAGCACCTTGCACAAGTGAGGACCTTGCACAAGTTCTCGCAGAGGCTGGATATGCTGATTATCTGAACGCCATAATCGACGGTCACAGCCATACGGTTGAAGACTATGAGGTGGACGGAATTCTCATTGTCCAGACAGGCTCCAACTGCTCTGCCATCGGTAAGCTCACCGTCACAGTGAGGGACGGCGAGGTTTCCCTGACAGAGGAGCTTCTTACAGCGGACGATCTTGCGGACATAGAGTCAGATGCAGCTGTACTAGCCAAACTCGAAGAAATACAGGCTTCACAGAGCGTACTCCTAGAGGAGGAGCTTGGCGAAATCGCAACCTCACTCTGGGGCGGAACTGTGGGCTATGTTGCGGTAGCCCGCATCGAAGAGACAAATTACGGAAATCTTGCCTCAGACGCTATTAAAGCCGCTGCCGAGAGCTTTATCGCAGCAACCGGCACGAACGAGGAGCAGACTTACCCCGTGATAGCGGTTGAAAACGGCGGCGGAATTCGCGCCACTGTCTCAAACGGAACCGTTACAAACGAGGACCTCGTGACCACATTCCCCTACTCCAACACGGTATATATCAAGATCATAACCCCCGCCATGCTTTACGATATAATGGAAGCATCGGGAAGCTTGCTTGACGGGCAGGATGAAAACGGCACACTTCTCCAGAGCACAAACAGCGGAAGCTTTTTGCAGATATCCGGCTTCACCGTTGTCTTTGACACTGAAGCCGAAGAAGGAAGCAGAGTTGTCTCCATAACTCTTGACGGACAGAGCGAGCCGCTTGACAGAGATGACGATACAACTCAGATCTTTTTGGCAGGCAATAACTACATCTTAGCTGGCGGCGGCAGCTACTCTATGCTTGCCGATGTCGATTTATACGGAGAAGGCGGCGGAGAACTGGAGGCAGTCACCTCATATCTGCTCTCATGCATTGCGGACGGCTCAATAAGCGACTATTACGGAACGCAGGGACGGATCCAGTTTACCTCTTCAACCTATAATCTGGAGGATTATACCGTCAAGATACTCATAACAGATGAAGATGGCAATACTCTTGCTAACTGCGAGCTTTCATATAGAGTGGACGGCGGCGAGTGTATAAACGGGGTGACGGACTCCGAAGGGTATCTCTACATCACTCTGTCCGTCGGCGGCCATGGCATAGCGCTTGGAACTGTTGCCGATGAAGTATATGTGAGCAATTATTCCGGATTTGGTCTTATCGAGGACACATACAGAACCATTCCATCGCTTGTCTTTTATGCCGATGGAAGCTCTACTGATACATCATCTTCCGAGACGGGGGATAATCAGAGCAAAAATCAGATACTAATCCTAATTGCGTCAGGCTGCGTATGTGCGGTTATGCTTGCAGTTACAACACGTAAGAGATTTGCTGAGAAATAGATTTTAAAAACACTTACAACAAAATGATCTTAGAGGGGAGGGCGAAATGCCCTCCCCTCTAAGATCCAATTTAATGCGTTTACTTTCCTTCGTATATAATTATAGAATCCACATCGTAGCCTGCAAGCTTTTTTCTTCCCTCAAGCCCTGCAAGCTCCATCAGACAGACAATTTTTACCACCTGTGCGCCAAGCCTCTCGCAAAGCCCTATGGCAGCAGCCAGTGTTCCGCCCGTGGCAATAAGATCGTCCACCAAAACCACTTTCATTCCCGGCTTTACATCATCCTTATGCATCTCAATAGTAGCCGTGCCATATTCCAACTCATAGTCGGCCTCAACTGTGGCTCTTGGAAGCTTTCCCTTCTTTCTCACCGGAATAAACGCCTTGTTAAGCTCATACGCCATCGGCATTCCAAAGATAAATCCTCTGGACTCCAGACCGATGATCGCATCAAACTCCACACCCTTAAGGCACGCAAGCATCTCATCAACGGAGAGCTTAAGCCCTTCTGCGCTTCCAAGCACGGACGTCACATCCCGAAAGATAATCCCCGGCTCTGGAAAGTCAGGAATACTGGTCACATACTGCTCGACTTTGCTCACTGTTTCTTCCTCCTAAGATCAGTTGTTTTTACCATACCCCAAAACGCCTGTACGGATAAAGCGATTTACCTCATTTCGCCTTTTCCAAAAAGCGAACGAACGTCCTAACGGTTCTTACCAGTAAACGTAAATGGTATGGCATCAATAGTTTTCCTCTTTAATCTCAAAGTAGCTCTTAGGGTGAGCGCAGACCGGACAAGCTTCCGGCGCCTTAGTGCCCACAACGACATGACCGCAGTTGCGGCATTCCCAGACCTTCACACTGCTCTTTTCAAAAACCGTGGCCGTCTCCACGTTCTTTAAGAGCGCGCGGTAGCGCTCCTCATGGTGCTTCTCTATCTCGGCAACCATGCGAAACTTTTTTGCAAGCTCTAAAAAGCCTTCCTCTTCCGCAGTCTTTGCAAAGCCCTCATACATGTCGGTCCACTCGTAATTTTCTCCCTCGGCGGCAGCCTCTAAGTTAAAGGCGGTATCACCTATGCCCTGTAGCTCCTTAAACCAGAGCTTTGCGTGCTCCTTTTCATTCTCCGCAGTCTTTAAAAACAGTGCTGCGATCTGCTCATACCCCTCCTTCTTGGCAACCGAGGCAAAAAATGTGTACTTATTTCTCGCACCGGACTCTCCCTCAAAGGCTGTCATCAAATTCTTCTCCGTCTGTGTTCCCTTGTACTTATTCTCACTCATCGCGCTTACCTCCTTTGTTAAATGTGGTACTTTACTATTCACATGGCAATTTCATACCCCAGCGCCTTCTGTTCTCATCCATGATCTCCATCACGCGCAATATCTCGCTGTGTGGCATTTCTTCACATTGAACGCTGCCGTTTTCAATTGCCTTTATGCAGGATAGCAGCTCATACTCAAAGCCGTTCACCTGCTCAGAAACGCCGGTCTTATGGACAAGGCCTCCATTTACATCATAGACGGCTATCTCCTCGATGTTGTTGATATTTTCCACCTCTATATATCCCTTGCTGCCATATATCACTCCGCGCCTGTTGGTTCTTGCAAGCATGTTGCTGTGAAGGATTGCCATCTTGTCATTTTCAAAGGTTAAGGTGATGCTGTTTACTAAATCTATCCCCGCAGGCGACATCACCGCACTTGTGTCCATCTTTTTTACCTCTCCCTTTATAAACATCAGGGCAAAGTTTATAGGATAAACCCCGAGGTCTAAAAGGGCTCCGCCTCCAAGCTTGGGATTTATAAGCCTCTCCTTACCGCTTAGCTCATAGCCAAGGTTTGCCGTCAGGGATGAAACCTCACCGATAGTTCCGTCATCTATGATCTTTTGCACCATAAATCTGCTTGGCATGTACCTTGTCCACATCGCCTCCGCAAGCAGCAAGCCTTTTTCCTTAGAAAGCTTAATAAGCTCCCTCGCCTGAGCAGCGTTTATCGTAAAGGGCTTTTCCACAAGGACATTTTTCCCGTGCTCCAGACAGAGCTTTGCGTGCTGATAGTGATGTGAGTGGGGCGATGACACATACACCAGCTCCACCTCAGGGTCTTTTACCATCTCCTCATATGAGCCGTATGCCTTCTTATAGCCCCACTTATCCGCAAACTCCTTTGCGCGCGCTAAATCCCTTGAAGCCACCGCATATGGCACTGCCTCAGGAACGCTTGCCGCCGCAGCCGCCATTGTGCGCGCAATATTACCCGGTGCCAATATCGCAAAATTAACCGTTTTCATGTACACCTCCCTAAGATTGTTTCTTCTTATATTGCAGAAAACGGCGGGAATTTCTTCCCGCCATTGGTAAGTCTTAACTGATCTTGCCAGACCAAAAGTTCTGTCTATAAAATAGCACATCTGTGGCTCTTTAGCAAGCATTTTCAAAAAGTTTGAAATGCCGCAGGACGATTTGTTAGGGATTATCTGCTGTATTTCTCCTTGCGGCTGTAAAGGATGGTGCTGGTCAGTCCAGCACCCGCCGCCAGCATAACCGCTATCCAAAGAGCGATGTTGCTGTCATCTCCCGTCTGCACGGAAGCGGTATCGCCGGTCGAATCGGCAGAGTCTGTCGTTGTTCCTGTGCTGAATCTGCCGCTATCATCTGTCTGGTCGTCGCCGGTCGAAGTGTCG
>CAZYLH010000035.1:0-14269 GCA_964648695.1 uncultured Lachnospiraceae bacterium
GTTCTACATCCTAGCACATTTTCAAATCGTTGTCAACAAATTTTTTTTAAATTTTCAAAAGACTTGAAGATTATTTTTAGCCCGATTATAATGGCTTTATCCTAGTAAGAATGGAGTGTACTATGTCTTCTTATACCGCAGTTTTTAAGCATAGATTAACAAAAAAAATGCGCCATGACCTCTCCCTGCTCCATCAGCTTTGCAGGAAAAACGACGGCGGCTCTCTCTCGTCAGGCATAAAAGACCCGGCTGATAATTACTTATTGATAAGTTCTAAAGACGCACCTGATATACTTGCCTACAGCGCTGTTTTTGATCTGGGAGATTCTTACCTGGTTTATTCCCACGTTCATCCAAGCCACCGACAAAAAGGGATTTTTACTCTTATGCTAAAAGCTCTTACAGAAAAATACCCTAATCTTCCCCTTGTCTTTGCGGCAAGTGAGAACTGTCCCGCTCTGCTACATATGATTGAGCAAAATCGTTTTGTCTGTCATGAAAAACAGCACCTTCTTGTCTATGACATTGACGACTTTAGAGCCAGAAACGACAATACTAAAGATGTGGAGCGAAACAACATTATAATTACCGCCTCAGACCAGGCAGAATTTTTGGCCTCCATACACATTAGAATTTTTGACGAATTCCCATCCGAGGAGGTTTCCCAAGTATTTATCGAAAATATGATGGTGCTTTCCGGCAATCTCCCCTACACTTTTAAGGATGAAAAAGACCGTGTCCTTGGAATGTCTTTTGTGCTCACAGAAGACTCCTCTGCCTGTCTGTGCAGCTTTGGAATTCTCCCGGAGCTTCAAAAACAAGGTTATGGAAGGAAATGCCTTGAGGCTGTATGCCGGATGTTATCAGAAAACCCTAATGTGGTGGAACTAAGAGTGCAGGTTGATGGAGAAAATGTGCCCGCGCTGTCTTTATATGAGGGATTCGGATTTAAAAAGAAGGATGCATTTACATCCTTCCGCTTTGTCGGATAGGGGGTGCCCCCTATCCGTTTTTTATTATCTTTTCTTTAACTAAAAATCCGTTTCTTTCGTTTAGGCGTGGAGGTTGTCCCCTTCATGGCATCATCATAGGCTCTTAGGGCATCCTTCTGATCCTCTGTGAGCTTTGTCGGTACCTTAATCGTAAGCGTTACATAGTGATCCCCGCGCATCGATCTGTTTCGCAGATACGGAACTCCCTTTCCTCTAAGGCGCAGCTTTGTATCCGGCTGAGTGCCCGGCTTGATATCCTGCTCCACCTCGCCGTCAACAGTTGAGATCCGAATAGTACCTCCAAGCACCGCATCCACATAGGATATTTGAACTGTCGAGTAAATATTCTCCCCCTGACGCTTAAAGACAGGATCCGAAGATACATAAACCTCAACTAAAAGATCGCCCCTTGGGCCGCCGTTAACACCTGGCTCCCCCTTTTCTCTGATGCGAATGCTCTGACCCTCATCAATACCCGCCGGTATGGTAACCTGAATCCTCTTTCTGCTCTGAATATATCCGTTTCCCACACACTTAGGGCATTTATCGGTGATGATCTTACCATTGCCATGGCAATCCGGACAGGTCGTCACATTTCTCACCACGCCAAACAGTGACTGCTGGGTATAGGTAACCTGACCTGAACCGTTACATTTTGTACAGGTTTTGGGCTGTGTTCCAGGCTTAGCGCCAGAGCCTTTGCAGGTAGGACATTCATCCTTAAGATTTAACGATATCTCCTTATCCGTACCAAAAACCGCCTCCTTAAAGGTGATGCGCACAGAGGTACGCAGATTCTGCCCCTTCATAGGGCCTGTGCTGTTTCGCCTCCTGCTTCCGCCAAAGAAGTCGCCAAAAAGGTCGCCGAAGATATCGCCCATGTCCATGTTGCTAAAATCAAAGCCGCCCGCACCTGCGCCGCCGTCAAATGCCGCATGGCCAAACTGGTCATACTGCTGGCGCTTTTGAGGGTCGCTAAGCACGCTGTATGCCTCGGAGGCCTCCTTAAACTTTTCTGCCGCCGCTTCATCCCCGGGATTACTGTCGGGATGATATTTCTTTGCCAAGGCACGATAGGCTTTTTTCAGGGCAGCATCATCAGCATTTTTCGAAACGCCAAGCACCTCATAATAATCTCTCTTATCAGCCATATTATCAGTATCCCCTTTATCTCGCAAAGTGCTGCCGCACGAAAACGCGCGACAGCAACAATTCACAGCTATCTAAGTAAGGGATTAAACCTCCTTATAATCTCCGTCTACAACATCATCGTCATAGCCGCCGTTTCCGGCATCCGCACCCGGTGTAGGGCCTGCCTCGGCGCCCGCTGCGCCTCCTGCCTGCTCATAAACCTTCTGGAACAGGCTGTTGGCATTCTTCATCAGCTCCTCCTTCTTTGCGTTAAGCTCAGAAAGGTCTGCATCCGTCATATTCTCCGGAGTGGTTCTGTTAAGCACTTCCTTAAGCGCCTCAAGATCAGCCTGAACCTGGGTCTTATCAGCTTCTGCGATCTTATCGCCAACCTCGTCTAGCGCCTTTTCTGTCTGGAATACCATGTTGTCCGCGTCATTTCGCGCATCGATGGTCTCTTTACGCTTCTTATCCTGTGCCTCAAACTCAGCAGCCTCGCGAACCGCCTTCTCGATGTCATCGTCTGACATATTGGTGCTTGAGGTGATGGTGATGTGCTGCTCCTTGCCGGTTCCAAGATCCTTAGCGGATACGTTTACGATACCGTTTGAGTCGATATCAAAGGTAACCTCGATCTGAGGAACTCCACGTCTTGCAGGCGGGATACCATCCAGACGGAACTGTCCGAGGGTCTTATTATCCCTTGAGAACTGACGCTCACCCTGTGTGATATGGATATCCACCGCGCTCTGATTATCCGCAGCTGTGGAGAATATCTGACTCTTCTTTGTAGGAATAGTCGTGTTTCGAGGGATTAAAACGGTTGCAACTCCGCCCATGGTCTCGATTGCCAGTGACAAAGGTGTGACATCCAAAAGAAGGATATCGCCCGCGCCTGCATCTCCCGCAAGCTTACCGCCCTGAATGGATGCGCCGATGGCAACGCACTCATCGGGATTTAAGGACTTGGAAGGCTCCTTTCCGGTAAGCTGACGAACCTTATCCTGTACAGAGATCATACGGGTAGACCCGCCCACAAGAAGTACCTTTGAAAGCTCGCTTGCTGTGATTCCGGCATCCTTAAGAGCGTTTTGAACCGGAATAACAGTTCTCTCAACCAGATCATGCGTAAGCTCGTTAAACTTTGCTCTGGTAAGTGTCATATCAAGATGCTTTGCCCCATCCGCTGTAGCGGTGATAAACGGCAGGTTGATATTTGTGGTGGTCGATGTTGACAGCTCCTTCTTTGCCTTCTCTGCGGCTTCCTTTAATCTCTGAAGAGCCATCTTATCGCCCCCGAGATCCACGCCCTCAGTCTTCTTAAACTCATCAAGCATCCACTGTGTGATCTTGTCATCAAAGTCGTCGCCGCCCAGGCGGTTATCACCTGCTGTAGCCAAAACCTCGATAACGCCGTCGCCTATGTCGATAATGGAAACGTCAAATGTACCGCCGCCAAGGTCGTATACCATGACGGTCTGCTCCTTCTCGTTGTCAAGGCCGTATGCAAGAGCGGCAGCCGTGGGCTCATTTATAATACGCTTTACATCAAGTCCTGCAATCTTACCGGCGTCCTTGGTAGCCTGACGCTGTGCGTCGTTAAAGTATGCGGGAACCGTGATTACAGCCTCCGTAACCTTTTCGCCAAGATAGCTCTCCGCGTCACTTTTTAGCTTCTGTAAGATCATCGCGGAAATCTCCTGAGGAGAATACTTCTTGTCATCAATCTGTACCTTATAGTCGGTACCCATATGTCTCTTGATGGAGGAGATTGTCTTTTCCGCATTTGTCACCGCCTGACGCTTTGCGGGCTCACCCACCAGTCTTTCTCCAGTCTTTGTAAAAGCGACAACGGACGGTGTGGTGCGAACGCCCTCGGTGTTCGCGATAACAACTGGCTTACCGCCCTCCATAACTGCAACGCATGAGTTGGTAGTACCTAAATCAATACCAATAATCTTTCCCATGATAATAACCTCCTGAAATTTATGTTTATATATAAGCTAGTATTTCTAGTAGCTGACTAATTTGCCACCTGCACCATGGAATGGCGTATCACCGTTCCCTTGTAGGTGTAACCCTTTTGAAACTCCTGGGCGATCATATTTTCTCCCAGGTTTTCATCGTCAACATGCATCACCGCGTTGTGAAGGTTCGGGTCAAACTCCTTGCCCTCGGTCTCTATAACCTCCACTCCAAGCTCCTCAAACAGCTTTAGTATCTGCTTATAAACCAGATCCATTCCGTTTGCAAAGCTGTCTTTTTCCTTATCCTCCTCTGAAACAGTGGCAAGCCCTCTCTCAAAATTATCGACGATCGGGAGAAGCTTTTCCACAATGCTCCTTGCCCCAATCTCATACATAGTGGACTTTTCTTTCTCAGTCCTCTTTCGGAAATTGTCAAACTCCGCCATGTTGCGCTTTAAGAGATCGGTTAATTCCTCTATCTTCTCATCGCGCTTGTCCTTTTTTTCTTTCTTCTTTCCAAAAAGGCCCTTTTTCTGGCTCTTATCGGGAGCGTCATCATCAGTAGAAGTCTCCTCTGAAGATGCTTCATCTGATGCCGCATCCGATGGAGTCTCATCACCCGGGTCTTTATCCGGAGTATCCTCTTCTAAAGAAGCCTCATCCGCTTTAGCCTCATCCACTAAAGCCTCATCATCTTTTGCCTCATCCTCTGTGGCATCCTCTGCCTGGACATCCTCGTTTTTTTCAGTCTCAGATGCTTCTATCTCAATATCTACAGCCTCTTCTTTACTAAATTCATCCTTAATCTCGCTCGCCATGTTCTTTTCCCTTCTTACTTATTATAGATATCATCCAGCTGCTGCATAAGCGTGTGCAGTGTGGATACCACCTTCTCATAGTCCATACGCTTTGGCCCCACGATACCGATGATTCCCTGAAGTCCATCTCCTAACTCATAGTTGGCAGTCACCACGCTGCAATCCTTCATGGTCTCTACCGGGCTCTCATTTCCGATGTATATCTGTATTCCGCGGTTACTTTGCTGCATGGAGGTGGTGATGAGCTCGTTTAAGACCTGTTTTTCCTCAAAGGTGCTCAAAAGCTCGCTAGCCCTCTCTCCGTCGCTTAGCTCCGGATACTTAAAGATGTTTGTGGCACCGCTGGTGTAAATCTGCGGGTCCTGATCCTCAGCACGTATGGTTTCGGAGATGGCGTTTAAGACCTTCTCCACAATGTGGCTGTACTCACCTGCTTCCTCTTTCAGCTTTGCTATAAGTCCGAGGTTGATCTCATCTATGGATAGGCCTGTGAGCATGGTGTTTAGCAGGAGATTCATCTTGAGCACCGCCTGCTCGTCGATCTCCTCCTCCGGGTGCATTAAGGTGTTTCGCACCACATTCCCCTCCATCATGATCACCGCAAGAAGCTTTCTTTCATCCACCTTTGAGAGCTGAACAAACTTTAACTTACTTTGGCGGGACTTTGGCGCGGAGATCAGAGTGGCGTAATTGGTATTGTTTGCCAGAATTTTTGCCAGGTTCTTTAACAAAAGCTCCACGCGATCCACCCGCTCTATCAAGAGCTTGTTTGTCTCCTGGTTCTCCTTCTTGTCAAGCTCCATCAGCTCATTCACATATAATCTGTAGCCCTGATCCGTGGGAATTCTCCCCGCAGAGGTATGCGGCTGCATAATCAGTCCCATCTCCTCCAAATCCGCCATCTCATTTCTGATGGTGGCAGAGCTTAAATTAAGCTCCGGATCCTTTGATATGGTCCTAGACCCGACAGGCTCTCCGGTTGCCAGGTAGTTTTGGATAATTGATTTTAATATTTTAAGCTTTCTATCATCCAGTTCCAAGTCATTCACCCCTTTTTGTTAGCACTCGTTTTTGTGGAGTGCTAACATCTTCGTATAAGATAACACTCCCATTCCTCTTTGTCAATAGAAAAAAATAAAAATTTACGAAAAAAGAAGGCTTAATTGTCTTAAATTTCTAAGACCTTTAAGCCCTCTAATTTTTGTTCTATTCGCAGTTTGCTTTCTAATATCTGTAGATTATCTCATCCCTTCCAGGGCCGTTGCTCACCATGGTGATCGGAACTTTAAGCTCCTTTTCTATGGTCTCGATGTAATTGCGACACTTCTCGGGAAGTTCATCATAGTTTTTGATGCCACGGATATCTTCCTTCCATCCGGGAAGAACCTTCCATACAGGCTTTGCCTTTGCAAGCTTAACGGTTGTAGGAAAATCCTTTGTCACCACGCCGTCTATCTCATAGCCAACGCAGATCGGAATCTCATCCAGATATCCCAGTACATCTAAAACTGTGAGCGCAACCTCCGTTGTCCCCTGTATGCGGCAGCCATAGCGGGAGGCGACAGCGTCAAACCAGCCCACACGCCTCGGTCTTCCGGTCGTAGCGCCAAACTCTCCCTTGTCGCCGCCCCTTCTTCTAAGCTCATCCGCCTCATCGCCAAAAATCTCGCTGACAAACTCTCCCGCGCCGACAGCGCTTGAGTACGCCTTTACAACAGTTGTCACATTCTTGATCTCATACGGCGGGATGCCCGCGCCGATAGCGCCGTAAGCTGCAAGCGTGGAGGATGATGTCACCATGGGATATATTCCGTGGTCGGGGTCTTTTAGGGAGCCAAGCTGACCCTCCAAAAGGATATTCTTGCCGTTTTTAATGGCCTCTGCAAGATATGCGGACACATCACACACATATGGCTCCACCATCTTCTTATAATCCAGCAAAAGCTTAAAAATCTCCTCCGGATCCATGGGGGGCTTGTGATATAAGTGGGTGAGCATCACATTTTTTAGCTCGCAGACACGCCAAACCTTTTCCTTTAAGGCCTCCTCATCAAAAAGCTCGCTAACCTGGATTCCGATCTTTGCATATTTATCCGAGTAAAAAGGCGCGATGCCGGACTTAGTGGAGCCAAATGACTTCTTTCCAAGGCGCTCCTCCTCGTACTCGTCAAATTTCACATGATAGGGCATCAAAATCTGCGCTCTATCTGACACTAAAATCTCCGGCTTTGGAACGCCCTGGGATATCAGGCTTTCGATTTCGCCAATCAAATACGGAATATTTAAAGCCACACCGTTTCCGATGATGCTGGTGGTATGATCGTAAAATACGCCGGACGGCAGCAGATGAAGGGCGAAGCGTCCGTAATTGTTGATGATCGTATGCCCGGCATTGCTTCCACCCTGGAAGCGGATAATGATATCGGACTTTTCAGCCAGCATATCCGTGATCTTACCCTTACCTTCGTCTCCCCAGTTCGCGCCGACGATTGCTCTTACCATAATATTCCTCCGTTTTTTCCATCAAGGCTCCATTTATTAAGTACGCACGTGTGCGCTGATGTTTCTTATCTAGTGCTCTTGCAGACCATTTAAGGCTTGTATCACACATTTATGGTGGCTGTCATTCCAAGAAGCTCCTTATTCTCATCAAGAACAGGCCTTATGACCTCCGCCAAAAATTCCTCCACCTGTAAAACAGAGCGGCCCACATACTTTCTCGGATCCATTGTCTCTTTAAGCTCCTCATAGGTCAGGTCAAAATGCTCATCATTAGCGATGAGTTCTAAAAGGTTATTGTCCTTTCCCTCCTGCTTTACGTTTGCTCCCGCCTGCATGGACAATGTGCGGATGACCTCATGCAGCTCCTGGCGATCTCCACCTTTCTTCACCGCATCCATCATGATATTCTCCGTCGCCATAAAAGGAAGCTCCGCCATGAGATGCTTTTCAATAACTTTCTCATATACCACAAGTCCGTCAACGACGTTCATATACAGATCCAAAATTCCATCGACAGCCAAAAAGCCCTCCGGAATGCTGATTCTCTTGTTTGCAGAATCGTCTAAGGTTCTCTCAAACCACTGGGTGGCAGCTGTCATCATGGGATTTATGGTGTCCGCGATCACATAATTTGCCAGAGAGGCAATACGCTCGCTTCTCATGGGATTTCTCTTATACGCCATGGCAGAAGAGCCAATCTGGTTCTTCTCAAACGGCTCCTCAACCTCCTTTAGATGCTGCAAAAGCCTGATGTCATTTGAAAATTTATGTGCGCTTAGCGCAATGCCAGAAAGACAGTTTAACACCCTGCTGTCAACTTTTCTTGAATAGGTCTGGCCTGAGACGGGATAGCACCCGTCATAGCCCATCTTCTCTGCGATAAGCTGCTCTAACTTCTTAACCTTATCCGTATCGCCCTCAAAGAGCTCCATAAAGCTGGCCTGAGTGCCCGTGGTGCCCTTAGAGCCAAGGAGCTTTAAAGAATCTAGCACATAGCAGACATCGTCATAATCCATCTTTAAATCCATCAGCCAAAGCGTTGCCCTCTTTCCAACTGTGGTTGGCTGAGCAGGCTGAAAATGTGTAAAAGCAAGCGTTGGCTGCGCCTTGTAGCGGTCCGCAAAGCCTGCCAGCTCATTCATCACATTAAGAAGCTTTTTTTTCACCAGCTCTAAAGCTTCCTTCATGATGATGATATCCGTATTATCCCCCACATAGCAGGAGGTTGCACCTAAGTGGATGATTCCCCTTGCCTTAGGGCACTGCTGTCCGTAAGCATATACATGGGACATAACGTCATGGCGCACAAGCTTTTCACGCTCTCTTGCCACCTCGTAATTTATATCCTCAGCATGCGCCTTTAGCTCATCAATCTGCTCTTTAGTCACATTAAGTCCAAGCTCATGCTCGGCCTCCGCCAACGCGATCCAGAGTTTTCGCCAGGTTCGAAATTTCTTGTCCTGTGAAAATATATACTGCATCTCCTTGCTGGCGTAACGCTCAGACAGCGGGCTTTGATAGCGATCCGTCATACTCATAACTATCCCTTTCCATATATTGCGGGCAAAAGCCCTTACTTATCGTACTCGCCCCTAATATCCTCCTTTGGCGGATCCATGGGATAATTTCCCGTAAAGCATCCCGTACATATGGGAAGCCCCTCCGCCATCTGCGTAAGTCGCTCTACGCGCAGATAGCCAAGCGTATCCGCGCCGATAATCTGGCGAATCTCCTCTATAGTTCTGTTATACGCGATCAGCTGATCCTCTGAGGGAATGTCTATTCCAAAATAGCACGGATGTAAGAAAGGCGGTGCGGATATGCGCACATGCACCTCTTTTGCTCCTGCCTCCTTTAGCATACTCACGATCTGGTCGCTTGTCGTTCCGCGAACGATGGAGTCATCTATCATGATAACTCTCTTGCCTTCAACCGCTTCCTTTAGAACGTTTAATTTTACCTTTACGGCCGATTCTCTGCTTGACTGCTGAGGCTTTATAAAGGTTCTTCCCATATAGGTATTCTTCACAAACGCCGTGCCGTAGGGAATACCTGACTCCATGGAATAGCCAAGAGCGGCAGCATTTCCGGATTCTGGAACGCCCACCACCAGATCCGCCTCAACCGGACTGTCCATTGCAAGGAAGCGCCCTGCGCGAATCCTTGAGTGATATATGCCGACACCGTCAATATGGCTGTCCGGCCTTGCAAAATAGATATACTCAAATATACAGCGGGCACGCTGCTCGGGTAAAAGGCACATGGATGTGTCCGAGCGTATCTGCCCGTCATTTTTATTTATGGTGACGATCTCTCCCGGAAGAACATCCCTGACAAACTCCGCGCCCACCGTCTCAAGCGCACAGCTCTCGGAGGTGATGATGTATGTGTTATCCCGCTTTCCGATGCACAAAGGCTTAAAGCCATACGGGTCTCTTGCGCCTATCAACTTTCTTGGGCTCATGATAACTAAGGAATATGCTCCCCTGATCTTTTTCATGGCCTTGGCAACCGCCTCCTCCACAGTCTTGGAGTTGACGCGCTCCCTTGCCACGCAATAAGCGATTACCTCGGAATCTATCGTGGTCTGAAAAATAGCGCCATTCATGGAAAGCTCCCGGCGAAGCTGCGGGGCGTTAATCAAATTTCCGTTATGTCCAAGGGCAAGCGTACCCTTGATATAATTGAGCACTAGAGGCTGTGCATTCTCCCTGGTGGAACTTCCCGCTGTGGAATATCTGACATGCCCCACACCGATATTACCCTGAAGCTTTTCTAAGGCCTCCGTGGTAAAGACCTCGTTTACAAGCCCCATACCCTTAGAGGTGAGAACCTTTCCCTTGGGGCCGTAAGTGTCGCTGACAGCAATACCGCAGCTTTCCTGACCTCTGTGCTGTAAAGCCAGCAATCCGTAATAGATGGTGTTTGCCACATTGCCGCCGTCAAGGTCATAGATTCCAAACACGCCGCATTCGTCATGCAGCTTATCGTTATCCTCGTCAACCATTGTCATATAAATATCTGAGTCTCTCATCAGGGCTGCTCCTCATACTGTACTCTCACAAAAAACAAAGCTAAGTATAATACATTAGCACGCTAAAATCAATATGAAAAATCAGTTTCTTAACGCTAACCTCGCAGATAAAAAAACACTTGTCCTTTCTTTTTAAATGACTTATAATCGGGATACCCTTTAGAGACTTGGCTTCTCATAAAAGAGAATGCCAAAACATATAAATCAGGAGCAGATATGTTTAAGCATAAATCATTTAAGGTGGATGATTTTGATGGAATCGTTGACAGTGTGTGCACCACCTTTGGCGTGATCATTATTCTGGCACTTGCCTTTATCGCCTTCATTCTTATTTTCCTATAGCAAAACAGGAGGAACATCTTAAAATGTCCGGATCAACATTTGGCAGGATTTTTAGCGTGACTACATGGGGCGAATCCCACGGCAAAGGCATAGGCGTGGTGATCGATGGCTGCCCTGCGGGCATTCCTCTTTCAGAAGCGGATATACAAAAGGAGTTAAACCGCCGCAAGCCCGGGCAGAGCCGCTTTGCCACCCCAAGAAAAGAAGAGGATTTAGTGGAGATCCTCTCCGGCGTCTTTGACGGAAAAACCACCGGCACGCCCATTTCCATGATAGTTAGAAATGAACAGCACCACTCTGCCGACTACTCCGAGATCGCAAGCTACTACCGCCCAGCCCATGCGGATTACACATATGATGCAAAATACGGTTTTAGGGATTACCGCGGGGGAGGGCGCTCTTCCGGTCGTGAAACCATCGGACGAGTTGCCGCCGGAGCGGTTGCAAAAAAACTTTTGGAGGGGCTTGGCATCAGGGTACTTGCCTATACGCGCTCCATAGCTGACATTTGCATGGATACCTTTGATGAGGCGGAGATTGAAAACAACCTTTTTCGTATTCCGGACAGCGCTGCGGCAAAAAAAATCGCCGCTCTGGCAAACGAAGCCATGAAAAACCAGGATTCGCTTGGCGGTATCCTAGAATGCAGGGTAAGCGGCGTTTTTCCGGGGCTGGGGGAACCGGTCTTTGAAAAACTGGACGCAAATCTTTCAAAAGCTCTTATGTCCATAGGCGCCGTAAAGGGAGTGGAAATCGGCGATGGATTTTCTGTGGCAAAGGCAATGGGCTCCTCAAACAATGACGCCTTTACCATAAAAGACGGAGTAATCTCTAAAAAAACCAATCACTCCGGCGGAATACTCGGAGGTATAAGCGACGGCGATGCCATCATTATCCGCGCTGCCTTTAAGCCCACCCCCTCCATCCTGCACCCACAGCAGACGGTAAACAAAAACGGTGAAGAGATTGACATTCAGATTCGCGGTCGGCACGATCCCTTAATTGTCCCAAGAGCAGTGCCTGTAGCTGAGGCGATGGTTGCGCTTGTCTTGGCGGACGCGCTTCTTTGTAACATGACTGCCCGGTATGACCGGATTATAAAATTCTATAGAGACGACGCAAGCTGCCCCTAAGGGCAGCTTGTTTTTATTGCATATCTACATATAGAAGAGTATAATCCCCCAAAACCTGATAGATGACAGAGCCAGAAGCGTAGTTTCCAAGAAAAGAGATGTCCGGCTCAAATCCATAGCAGCAGTAAGCTCCCTGTCTTACGCCCGCCATGTAATCTGCATCAAAGCTTTCCTCAAGCTCTTCCTGAGTGGTGTATAAATCCTTCACATATCCATAATAGAACAGGGAAGTGTCAGACGCCTTCGGAATCTCCTCTAAACCGTGAATGGTCTGCACCAGATCTGTCCACTCGTGGTTCTGACTTATAAACGCATCGTCCACGCAAAAATACAGGTGGTTCCAGCTGCCGTAATCGACGCTGGTAACTGCGTCATTCCAGGTCACATCCACATGGTACCACTCATCGTCAAGCTGTATCATATTCCAGGCGTGCGAGAGCACCTCCTCCCCGTTATCCGCCGTTCCGCCGACGGTGATACACGGGATCCCAAGCAGATCCATACAGAGCTTATAGGCATACGCATAGCCCTGGCATACCGCCATGTGCTCAATCAATGCCCCGAACTCGCTGTAGGGTTCTGAGGAAAATCCATAAGTGACGGTGGCAGTGAGATAATCATTGACATAGAGCGCACTTTCGTAATCCGTTAGCCCCTCGCACTGCTCCACAATCTGTACTGCAACGCTAAGCACCTGCTGCTCGTTATCGTCAAGATTTGAGTAATCTCCGGTTCTATAGGCATACTCATACGCGTAATTTACATCGTCCTCCGTCAAAAACAGGTCTACGGTGGCTTCCCCTAAAGAACTTTCCCCAGTCTCAAAATCCGAGGTGTCAAAGGGTTCAAGGGTCGTCGCCTCTGTCTCGCTTAAGGTTTCTCCATCCTGCACGGTCTCATCGGCCTCTGAGACCTCCACCTCCTGAACCGATGGAAGGTCGCTTTCACCGTGCGGCAGCGACGGGATAATTGTGGGATAGATGACGGAGCAGCCCGATAACAACAAAGATGCCGTCAACACATAAATAACTATTTTATTTTTCAAGTTGCGCCTCCAGCCTATCTGATCCTCTCAGGAAATCCCACCTTTTTTTGCACCTTGCGAAGCGTCTTATTTGCATAATAATCCGCCTTCTTTGCATTATCCCTGATAACGCCATCAACATAAGCCTTATCCTTTGAGAGCTTATTGTAGCTATCCTGAATGGGCTTTAGGCGGTCTGCTACCACCTCTCCGACAGCAGCCTTAAAATCACCATAGCCCTTGCCGTCAAACTCCTTTTCCACACTTTCCGGCGTAATGCCCGTGCATGCGCAGTAGATGTCGATCAGGTTCTTAATGCCCGGCTGCTCGTCACTATAGCGAACCTCCCCAACGCTGTCCGTGACAGCTCTCTTAAATTTTTTCATAATGACATCCGGCGGATCCAGCACATAAATGCAGGAATTTTCGTTTTCGTCAGACTTAGACATCTTCTTTGTGGGATCCTGAAGGCTCATGATCTTTGCACCGCTCTTTGGAATATAGGCGTCAGGAACAGTAAACACATCTCCGTAAACATTGTTAAAGCGAACCGCAATGTTTCTCGCAAGCTCCAAATGCTGCTTTTGATCCACTCCCACCGGCACTAAGTCCGACTGGTACAAAAGAATATCCGCCGCCATAAGCACCGGATAAGTAAAAAGACCCGCGTTTATATTGTCAGAATGCTTTGCAGCCTTGTCCTTAAACTGCGTCATTCGATTTAACTCACCCATATAGGCATAGCACCCCAGAATCCACGCCAGCTCCGCATGAGCCGGAACATGGGACTGATAGTAAATACAGCATTTTTCAGGGTCAAGTCCGGCGGCGATATAAAGCTGCAAAACCTTTCTGGCATTTTTCCGAAGCGTGGCCGGATCCTGTCTGACAGTGATGGCATGCTCGTCCACCACACAGTAAAAACAATTATATGAATCAGCAAGTGACACCCAATTAGTTAATGCCCCAAGATAATTTCCAAGCGTAAGATCACCCGTCGCCTGCATTCCGCTAAAAATAGTCTGTTTCCCGTCAAGCATTTCTTCCTCCTATATAAAGCCCCTTATGGGGCGCTTAATTTCATGCAAAAAAAGAATAACACGAAAAAAAGTCATTGTCAATCACGGCGGGAGCAAACGGGAATGGCTGCCCGATAAATGAGCGTGAAACACGGATTGCTCCGCACTTCGTGCTATCGCAATCCTAAAACACCTCAAATCCGCTCATTTTACTGCGAAAAATGGCTACTTTTCGGTGTTTTTCGCTCACCAAAGTCATAAATTTTCATGCAAGCATGAAATTTATGACTTTTTCTCGCTTGTTTCA
>CAZYLH010000036.1:0-1477 GCA_964648695.1 uncultured Lachnospiraceae bacterium
GTGCTGGAGCTGAAAAAAGAGTACACGATTGTCATGGTGACGCACAATATGCAGCAGGCGACAAGAGTCTCTGACAGGACGGTCTTCTTTTTGCTGGGGGAGATTATAGAGGCGGACAGGACGGAGACGCTGTTTTCCATGCCAAAGGATAAGCGCACAGAAAACTATATAACAGGGCGTTTCGGTTGACGCAACACGGAGGGTGAGATGAGAAATAAATTTGACAGACAGTTAAAGCGGTTAAACGATGAACTTATAGAGATGGGAAGCCTTATTGAGCGGGCGATTGAAATGGCTGTAAGCGCGCTGGTGACACAGGATGTTAAGCGCGCGAATGAGGCGGTAGCATTTGACCAGGAAATTGACCGTCAGGAGAGGGAGATTGAGAGCCTATGCATGAAGCTGCTTTTGCAGCAGCAGCCTGTGGCGTCAGATCTTCGCTGTATCAGTTCCGCCTTAAAGATGATTACGGATATGGAGAGAATAGGGGATCAGGCGGCGGATATCTCGGAGCTGACCATTATGATGGCGGGAGCTCCATATATCAAGAAGCTTACACACATCAGCCAAATGGCAAAGGAGATCACGCTGATGGTGATGGACAGCGTGGAGGCGTTTGTAAAGCGTGATAAGGAGCTGGCAAGAAGTGTGATAGCCCATGATGATGTGGTGGATCAGTTGTTTGCCGAGATTAAGCAGGAGCTGATTAGGCTGATATTAGAGGACCCTGAAAAAGGAGATCAGGCGATGGATTTGATGATGGTTGCCAAGTATTTTGAGCGCATCGGGGATCACGCTACAAATATCGCAGAATGGGTGATTTATGCCATCACGGGAAAGCATGTATGGGAGGAGCAAAACGACTATGAGATATGATACAGGCGTAAGAAGATCATGATCTTGCGCTGGCGCAAATTGGCATGACTTTTTGAGGCACAAAAATGTAAGTCTCACAAACAGGAGAAAGTTCGGGCAAAAAGATCAGCCAGGAAGGAGAGGGGTATGATGGGGTGTATTTGGAAATTGCTTGAAAATATAGAGAATAAAGATCGCAGGATGTGGCTGTTTCTCTCACTAAACGCATGCTTTTGGGGTGTTTTGGCGTTTGCGATTGTCTGCCTTTTCATGCTGATTATTGGCGAATTTAGGAGCATGTGGATTTACGGATTATGCGCGGCGGGATATGGAGGCATTCTGGTAGGAATTTACGGGGGAATTTTTTATCTGTACAGGAAATATTGAGGGGAATTTAGATGGTGACAAAAATATAAGCTGCTGGTATAATAAAAAAACAAGCACGAAGTGCTAGGCAATCCGTGCCTTGAACTTAGCTGTAGAGCGACTCGTAACATAGAGGATAAAATATGGCGCTAATCTATATTGTTGAGGATGATCAAAATATTTTAGAGATTGAGACCTATGCCCTAAAAAACGCGGATTATGAGGTTTGGGGCTTTTTGGCGGCGGGGCCTTTTTT
>CAZYLH010000036.1:1577-5191 GCA_964648695.1 uncultured Lachnospiraceae bacterium
ATGCACATCAAGACGCTTCGCAAAAAGCTGGGAGAGGAGGGGGCTCATATCCGCACGGTTAGGAATGTGGGCTATCGCATGGAGTGAAGAGAAGACTGAATATACAATTTATGCTGATCGCAGGGGTGGGTATACTGGTGACACTGATACTCACCGCTGCGGTTTCTTATGAGCTTTTTAAGGAAGAGGTCTTTTTAAATCTTAAAAACTATGCCTATATGGTAAAAGCGTTTGGACTGGATATAGATGCTGTCTATGAGCTTGACAGCGACCGCTCCATACGCGTTTCTGTCATCGATGAAAACGGAGATGTCATCTATGACAGCGCCGCGGATGTCTCAAGCATGGAAAATCACTTGGAACGCCCGGAGGTTGTTCAGGCGCTTGAGAGTGGGGAGGGGTATGCCACAAGACTGTCGACAACCATGTCAAAGAATAATTTCTACTATGCGCTCCTTTTGGATGATGGAAGCGTCCTAAGGATAAGCGAGCAGACGGACAGCATTTACTGGATTCTCTCTAGAACACTGCCGCTGCTAGCGGTAATCGTGGTGGTTTTGTTTGTGGCGTGCGCTCTGGTCACAAGAATCTTAGTACACGCCTTTATAGCACCCATAAAAAAAATCGCCGCGGACTTAGAGCACGCGGAGCAGATAGACACATATCCGGAGCTTCGCCCGTTTGTGAACAAGATCCAAAAGCAGCACGAGGATATCTTAAAGAGCGCGGATATGCGCCAGGAGTTTACCGCAAATGTTTCACATGAGTTAAAGACGCCACTGACCTCAATTTCAGGCTACTCTGAGCTTATTGCCAGCGGCATGGCAGGGGAGAAGGATATCACCCGTTTTGCAAGGGAAATTCATCGAAACGCAAATCGCCTGTTGGCACTCATCGATGATATCATACGTTTATCAGAGCTTGACGTGCTAAATCAGGCGCCTGATTTGACGGACGTGGATCTTTATCAGGTGGCAAGATCATGCGCGCAGATGCTTGAGATCAATGCTAAAAAGCATGGGGTTACCCTTGACGTTAATGGCAGTCACATTCACTCACAGCTAAACCGGGATATGATGGAGGAGCTGGTCTTAAATTTGTGTGACAATGCGATTCGCTATAATAACCCCGGTGGCAGCGTTACGGTGAGCGTGAATGAGGAAGATGGTCACCAGGTTCTTTCGGTCAGCGACACAGGAATAGGCATACCAAAAGAGCATCAGGAGAGGATTTTTGAGAGGTTTTACAGGGTTGATAAAAGCAGGTCTAAATCCTCCGGTGGGACGGGGCTTGGGCTAGCGATTGTAAAGCATATTGTCTCGGTGCACGGCGCAAGACTTGAGGTAAAAAGTGCGCCGAAAAAGGGCACAAAAATCTCCGTTATTTTTCCCCAAAACACTTAAAAACCTCACCTGAAAAACGGTTGTAAATCATGTATTTTTATGGTAGACTTCTCTTTGTTCCGGGATGCATCCGGCGTAAATGTAATAAAGACGAAAAGGAGATTTCTACATGAACTATGGTTATTTTGATGATGTGAACAAGGAGTACGTCATCACAAATCCGGCGACCCCGGCACCCTGGGCGAACTATCTTGGCTCTCCGGCATATGGAGCGATTATTTCAAACAATGCGGGCGGATACAGCTTTGTGCAGAGCGGAGCTAACGGAAGGATCATACGCTATCACTTTAACAGCGATGACACCCCAGGTCGTTACATTTATTTGAGGGATGATGATAACGGAGATTTCTGGTCCGCGTCATGGATGCCCGTGGGAAAGGATCTTAGTCTTTATAAGAGTGAGTGCCATCATGGAACCGCTTATACAAACATGGTAGCAGAATATGCCGGCATTCGTTCTGAGGTTCTCTACTATGTCCCCTTAGATAAGACCTATGAGGTTTGGAGGTGCAGGCTGACAAATAACTCGGACAAGGAGAGAACAATAAGCACCTTCGGATACGCAGAGTTTACAAACGACAGCAATTACGAGCAGGATCAGGTAAACTTACAGTACACACTGTTTATCACCAGAACACGTTTTTTTGATAACAAGATTGTCCAGACTATAAATGAAAACTGCAGCGGCGCTATGAAGGAGGGATATCCCACCACCGGTCAGGAACGCTTCTTTGGCCTTGTTGGCGCACCAGTTGTATCCTACACAGGTGATAAGAATGCGTTTATCGGTCCCTGGCATTCATACGGAAATCCTAAGGCGGTTGAAGATGGAAAATGCGACGGCACATTAAACTATAATTCAAACGGCGTTGGTGCACTCCACACTGTGATAAAGCTGGCACCGGGTGAGACAAAGGAGATCGCCTTTATCCTTGGCCGCTATAATGTGACTGAGGCAAGTAGGATTATGGACGGATATGAGAACCTCTCATCCACCGTCACAAAGGAGCTTGATGAGCTAAAGAGCTACTGGCATGGAAAACTTAATAATTTCCAGGTTAAGACGCCGGATCCTCTTTTTGATACCATGGTTAATACATGGAACGCATACCAGTGTTTTATGACCTTTATCTGGTCAAGAGCGGCATCCTTTGTCTACTGCGGACTTAGAAATGGCTATGGGTATCGCGACACCGTACAGGATATTCAGGGTGTGATCCACCTTGACCCGGAGGCAGCTGGGAATCAGATACGCTTTATGCTCTCCGCGCAAGTTGACAACGGCGGCGGTCTGCCCCTTGTAAAGTTTACACATAACGCGGGACATGAGGACACTCCGGATGATCCGTCTTACGTACAGGCGACAGGACATCCCGCATACAGAGCAGATGATGCGCTCTGGCTCTTCCCGACTATCAAAAAGTACATAGGAGAGTCTGGAAACGTAGGCTTCTTGGATGAAATAATCCCCTATGCAAACAAGGGCGAGGATACGGTTTATGCTCACTTAAAGAGAGCAATCCAGTTCTCCTTAGAGCGCCTTGGAAATCACGGTATGCCAGCAGGACTTCACGCAGACTGGAATGACTGCCTGCGCCTTGGAAAGAAGGGTGAGTCCTCGTTTGTCGCTCTGCAGCTCTACTACGCATTCACTGTTATGGCAGAGTTTGCTAAGGAGAAGAAAGATACAGAGTATTTAGAGTACCTTAAAAAGACCCAGAAGGAATTTGGAGAGCTTCTTCAGAAGCTTTGCTGGGAGGATGATCGCTTTATCCGCGGCTACAAGGAGGACGGACAGGTGATCGGCTCTAAGAATGATGCTGAGGCATCCATGTGGTTAAATCCTCAGTCCTGGGCGGTTATCTCCGGACTGGCTACAGAGGAGCAGGCAGAGCTTGCCCTTGAGACTGTGCACAGAGAGTTAAATACACCTTACGGTGTGCGAGTGATGGCGCCTTCCTATAAGGATCATGCCTTTGACGGAGCATTAGCGCTTCTCTTTAACGGCTCCACAAAGGAAAACGGCGGAATTTTCTCTCAGACACAGGGCTGGATAATCCTTGCAGAATCGCTTATGGGACATGGAAACCGCGCGTATGAGTATTTTAAGGAGAGCGCTCCTTCAAGCATGAATGATAAGGCAGAGATCCGCTGCTTAGAGCCTTACGTACACGGTCAGTTTACGGAGGCCAGTGAGTCGCCCTTTGAGGG
>CAZYLH010000036.1:5291-6863 GCA_964648695.1 uncultured Lachnospiraceae bacterium
GTGGGCAGCCCCTTTTTGTTAAGTGAGCCGACAAGCGGCGGAATGGAGTGTTTTATGGAAAATGAGGAGCGCGAAAAAGATCAGCACAGTAAAGGCTTTTGGAAATATTGGAATATTGGGCTTACGGCATTTGGAGTGATCGCAGCCTCACTGCTTCTGTTTTTCTGTCTGTTTCGAATGAGTGCCATTTTTGAGACGATTAAAAATGTGGCAACGATCCTTATGCCATTTATCTACGGGATCGTTATCGCCTATCTGCTAAATCCCATTTTTAACAGGCTATATGACGCCTTTAGCAGTCTTTTAGAAAAGCCGATGAAAAAAAATCCAAAGGCGGCGGAGAGTCTTTCAAGGATTCTTAGCAGTCTGATCTCCGTGCTGTTTATCATCGCCATCATCTATATGCTGCTGGCGATGCTTCTGCCGGAGCTTTACAGAAGTATCTCAAACTTTGCAAACAATTTCTCATCCAATATACAGACGGCAGAGCAGTGGATCCGCGACATTTTTGATAAACACCCGGATTTGGAGGAGATCGTTCTATCATACTACGACATTGTTGCTCAGGAGGCACTTAACTGGGTGACAGAAACGCTTCTTCCAGGAGCCAGCACTATGTTTAATGTGGTGAGCAGTGGTCTTGGCTCCATGGTGAATATAATTTATAACCTGGTGGTCGGCGTGATCGTGGCGCTGTATCTGCTAAACGGAAAAGATGTTCTGCTTCCACAGTGCAGAAAAGTGATTTATGCGATACTGCCACGTGACTGTGCCACATCCTTCTTTAGAGAGTTAAATTATGCGGATCAGATGTTTTCGGGTTTTGTCTATGGCAGCATCATCGATTCAGCTATTATCGGCATAATATGCTTTATTGTCGGGGGCATTTTAGGGCTTCCCTATATAGCGATGATCAGCGTGATAGTGGGCGTGACCAATGTCATTCCCTTCTTTGGACCATACATCGGCGCTGTGCCAAGCGCAATCATTCTGCTTTTGACAGACCCTATCAGCTGTGTGAAGTTTGTCATCGCGATTATTATCATCCAGCAGTTTGACGGAAATTTTTTAAAACCCAGGATTATCGGAAACAGGACGGGGCTGTCAAGTCATTGGGTGCTGTTTTCCATTCTGCTGTTTGGAGGATGGCTTGGACTGGTGGGAATGGTCATCGGCGTGCCGCTCTTTGCGGTGATATATCATATTGTAAAGAGCCGTGTGGAATATATTCTTGAAAAGAAGGGAATGCCGCAAGAAACCGCAGCCTATGCAAAGACGATAGAAAAGAAGAAGCGGGAGAAAGGCTTTTTTCCCAAAAAGAGGACGGAGGAGGCCAAGGAAGATGAGCAGGATCAATGAGATTTTTCAGGTGACCCAAAACCGATTTCTCAATTTCTTTGAGATGAATGTGGAGGATAATGCGGGGCGTCCCTTTAAGTACTACATGGCGTCCAGAGCAAAAACCATTAAGGATTTAAAGTGCAAAAACGGAAAGCTTAAAGCCAGTGGCGTGATAATATACAGTGTGTATGGAGAGAAGAGGGATAAAATAGTGATGGTGCGCCAGTACCG
>CAZYLH010000036.1:6963-14037 GCA_964648695.1 uncultured Lachnospiraceae bacterium
TCCCCTGAAGATGACCCGTTCTATTTTTTAAAGAATCTGTAAGAGCTTTTATATGTTTATATGATTTAGGCGTGCCTTTTTGGGGCACGCCGTTTTTTAATTAAGCATCTTTATTTGGAATTACAGTGTAGTGTTTTCCCGCCTCCGTGTAGAAGGAATAGGTACCTCCTGCGTCCGTTGTGGGGATGAGTTTCTCTTCGCAGGTGATGGTTATGGGGAAGGCGGAGCGGATGGTGCAGGTGTTTCCTTTAAGAGAGAGGATGTCTGCCTTTGTAAGGCCTCCATCCGACCAGGAAATGCCTACCTCAAAGGCGCCTCTTGCGCGCAGGCCGGACACATATCCCGTACTCCACTGTGAGGGCAGGGCGGGAAGAAGAAGGAGCTCGCCGCCCTGGCTTTGTAGGAGCGCCTCGATAATCCCCGCTGTCGCGCCAAAATTTCCGTCGATCTGAAAAGGCGGATGGGAGTCTAGCATATTCATATTTGTGGAGCGCATAAACAGATGCTGGATATTTTCAAACACCTTATCAGAATCTAGAAGCCTTGCCCAGAAATTGATAATCCATGCGCGGCTCCAGCCTGTGTGACCGCCACCGTGGCTTAGCCGCCGCTTAAGGGTTGCCCTAGCGGCGCTTGCCAGCTCTGGCGTCTTTTGGGGAGAGATCTGATCTGCGGGGTAGAGCGCAAAAAGCTGTGAGACATGGCGGTGTCCCGGCTCCACCTCGTCGTAGTCGATCGCCCACTCCTTGATCTGACCGTACTTGCCTATCTCGGGCTTTGGAAGTTTT
Source organism: uncultured Lachnospiraceae bacterium (assembly GCA_964648695.1). Taxonomy (GTDB): domain Bacteria; phylum Bacillota; class Clostridia; order Lachnospirales; family Lachnospiraceae; genus UBA4292. Next base: position 7,752 of record CAZYLH010000036.1, read on the forward strand.
TCGCGCAACTTTGCAAGGATCCCCGCAAATTCCGTATCGCGCTCTAAAATCTGTGAGCTTAAAATGACGGCAGAAAACAGCTCATAGATGATCTGGCTGTCCATGGAGGGGCCGATGCAAAGGCTCCCCTTAGTGCCGCTCTTTGTCAGGTAGGTGTTTTCCGGAGAGACGCTGGGGCATGTAACCAGGTTCCCATTTTGGTCTTCCATCAGGTAATCTACAAAAAAGCTTGCCGCCTCTTTTAGCGTCTCATATTTTGAGTCGAGAAATGACACGTCCTGAGTGAAAAGGAAGTGTTCATATATGTGCAGGCAGAGCCATGCTGCGCCCATGGGCCATATCGTGGCGGGCATCCACAGATCCTGAGGAGCGCAGTCACCCCAAAGATCCGTGTTGTGGTGCGCGACAAATCCGCCGCAGTCATACATTTCCCTCGCGGTGACGCGTCCGTTCGGGCGCATTTTCTCGATAAGATCAAAAAGAGGCAGATGGCATTCTGAAAGATTTGCGGTTTCCGCGGGCCAGTAATTCATCTGCGTGTTGATGTTGATGGTAAAGCGCCCGCCCCATGCCGGCCACATATCCTTGTTCCAGATCCCCTGCAAATTTAAGGGGAGAGTGCCGGGCCTGCTTCCGGAGATCATAAGATATCGTCCGTAATTAAAATAAAGCTCCACAAGACCGCTGTCAGTGAAAACTGTGGGATCATCCTTAGGATTTTCTCTTAGGCGAAGGAGACGCTCATCTGTAGAAAGGGAAGAATAATCCTTGCCGGAGATAAAAAGCTCCGTTCTAAAAAACAGGCTCTGATAATCATTTAGGTGATCTAAAAGGAGCGCATCATACCCCTTTGCGGCAGCCTTATTTAGATCATCTACGCACTGCATTACATAGTCTTTTTGGTAGTAATTCGTCCTAGCGGATAAAAGTATAACCACAGAATTACAGTCTCTGGCAGTAAGGCGCATGCCAAGGTTTGTGACGTCTCCTCCATCATGCAGAACTCTGATAGCTGTCGCAAAGCAGATGCCGTCCGCACCGCCGCTGCCTCCGGACATAAAGATGGTGTTGGCGCTTATGGGGCGGTTGTCATCGTAATAGTCATCCCGCCCGTCTATGCAGACATCAAGATTTACTAAAGCCGGGCGGTCTGCACTGATGCGAAGGACTAGGACACTGTCAGGATAGGAGACAAATGCCTCGCGCCTAAAAGAGATTCCCTCATAAGTGTATGAGACTGTGGAAATGGCACGGGTAAGGTCGAGACTTCGCTTGTAATCAGAAGCGTCTTTGTCATCATGTGGATAATAGATATGTAAATCTCCCAGAGGCATATAGTGCCTGCAGTTTGGAGTGACGCCCTGCATGGTCTGAAAGGCAAGCTCTTCTGCATTCTCAATCTGCTCTGTAAGAAGCAATTCTCGAATTTTTTTTAATCCCTCAAGGCTGTTGGGGTTGTTTCTGTTTCGGGGGCCGCCAGACCAGACAGAATCCTCGTTTAAGTTGATAAGGTCGTGGGATATTCCGCCGTAGACCATCCCACCGATCCGCCCGTTACCGATGGGGAGCGCGTTATCAAAATCTTTCGCCGGTTCTTTATACCAAAGTTTGGTGTTCTTAGACATAGTTTTCTCCGTTAAAAATTCTTGCCATCATTCTGCCATAGAACAGTAAAAATAGCAATGTTTTTTGCAGAGATTTCCGTAAACGATTGACGGCAAAAAGGAAAGGGGTTATACTTTACTAAGAATATTGTAAGACTTAAGGATGCCTTTCGCATACCCTAAAAAATGCGAAAGGTTTTTTGTGTTCAGCTGGATTATGTGATGTGGGCCATGGAGGTGCCCTGATGGATTTATTTGATTATATGAGAGATGAACAGATGAAAAAGGAAGCGCCATTAGCGTCCAGACTTCGCCCGACCTCGCTTGATGAGGTGGTGGGGCAGGAGCATATCCTGGCAAAGGATAAGCTCCTTTACAGGGCGATAAAGGCGGATAAGCTTAGCTCTGTCATTTTTTATGGACCTCCAGGCACCGGAAAGACCACCCTTGCAAGGGTTATCGCAAACACTACAAGCTCTGAATTTCGTCAGCTAAACGCCACCACCTCAGGGAAAAAAGATATGGAGGCGGTTGTTGATGAGGCAAAGCAGTTAAGGGGAATGTATGGTAGGGGAACCATACTATTTATCGATGAGATCCATCGCTTTAACAAGGGACAGCAGGATTTTCTCCTGCCTTATGTGGAGGACGGCACCATCGTGCTGATCGGCGCAACCACGGAAAACCCCTACTTTGAGGTAAACTCCGCTCTTTTGTCACGCTCCGCTATATTTGAGCTTCATGCCCTCTCAAGAGAAAACATAAAGGAGCTGCTAAGAAGGGCTGTCTATGATAAGGAAAAGGGCATGGGCAGCTTTAACGCCGAGATCACAGCCGAGGCGATGGAATTTCTTGCCGACATGGCAAACGGGGACGCGAGAAGAGCACTAAATGCCGTCGAGCTGGGGCTTTTGACGACTGAGCGCGCGGATGACGGAAAAATCCACTTAGACCTTGAGACGGCGCAGGAGTGCATTCAAAAGCGGGCGGTAAACTATGAACGTGACGGCGACAACCACTATGACACAATAAGCGCTTTTATAAAGTCCATGAGGGGCTCAGATCCGGACGCGGCGGTTTACTATCTGGCGCGCATGCTTTATGGCGGTGAGGACATAAAATTTATCTGCCGCAGGCTGATGATATGTGCCAGTGAAGATGTTGGAAACGCAGACCCCATGGCAATGGTGGTGGCTGTGAGCGCTGCGCAGGCAGTGGAGAGAGTGGGCATGCCAGAGGCTCAGATCATCCTCTCCCAGGCTGTAACATATGTGGCAAGCGCGCCAAAATCAAATGCCGCAAATGAAGCGATAGAAAGAGCAAACCGAGTTGTGGCTGACACAAAGACAGCCCCAATCCCCCCTCATCTTCAGGACTCCCACTACAAGGGCGCAAAGAAGCTTGGACGAGGCATGGAGTATCTATATCCGCATAGCTTTCCTGACCACTATGTAGCGCAGCAGTATCTGCCGGATGGACTGGAGGGCGTGCGGCTTTATGAGCCCACCAAGATAGGCTATGAAAAGCAGATCTATGAGTATCTAAACAGGATTAGAAAAAGGGAAGAATAATAACAGGCCTTTCCCGGAATGTTGTTGCAAGGGAGGGGAAAGTGCGTTACAATTAAGGTCGATTTATCGGTGAAAGGATAGCGCAAACATGAAGAGACGAATCCGTGAGCTGGCAAATGGTCAGGTAGAGTATAAGCTGCCGGAATTTACTGTTCAGCCAGAAAAGATAGAAGGACGATTAAGCATAGATGGGCTGCACCGGGAAGAGATTTTGCTAGAGTCTAAAAATCAGGTTCCGATAAAGGGTGTGGCATACTCTTCGCACGGCAGGGTTCATGTGGTGCGTCCTACCTTTTTTGGCCGTCGCTGCAGCGTCTGCCTTGAGATAAACACAGTGGGGATTTCGGGACAGGGAATGATAGACGGGACGCTGACGCTTGTCACAAATGCCGGTACGTTTCTGGTGCCCTACAGCTTTAAGATGCAGGAGAAGAGCTATGGCACCGAGGAGAGAGTGGTTCGCACAATAGAAGACTTCGCAGAGTTTGTCAAAGAGGACGAGAAGAGAGCCCTGCGCCTTTTTAAGTCAAAGAGCTTTGTGACTCTACCCTTTATGCACGATGCAAAACGGCTTGCGCTCTATCAGGCATTACTTACAGATAGGGATGAGCGCAAGAACTTAGAGGAATTTCTGGTATGCAGCAAAGCAAAAGAGCCGCTGGTTTACGAGATTGTATCAGAGCCGCTAAAGCTTACAGGAGTTTTTGATAAGCAGCAAAGGCTAGTGATAAAAAAGAGCACATGGGGGTGCGCTACTCTTCATATCAGCGCAGATCAGCCCTTTATTCTTCCCGCAAGAAAAAGCGTTACTACGGATGAATTTGTCGCAGACGCAGACAGAGGGGACATTCTAACGCTTGAATTTTCTATCATACAGGAGCATTTAAGACCGGGAAAAAATGAGGGGCATTTGATTATCAAAAGCTCTGCCATAGAGCTTAGCTTTCCCGTATCAGTGTTCTTAGATGAAATGCCGCGTCAGACAATCGGGGATAAGTATCAGGGAAAGAAGATCACTGCAGAGATTTATAAGCGTTATATCGCTTACCGCGCGGCATTTATTGATGAGCGCGAGGATGCAAGCTTTAAGCTTTCAAAACTCATAGAATTTACGAAAAAAGTAGTCGCAGACAGTCCGGATGACTGGGAAAAAAAGCTTTTCTTAAGCTACTTTTATCTGCTCGCAAACAGGGCGAACAAAGCGGATAGGTATCTGGAAGAAGTGCGGGATGATGTTATGCAAAACCGCATACCAAATATCTTTGCTTACTGCTTTTTCCTCTACTTAAGAGCAATCTTTAACAACAGCGATGACCAGATGGAGACGGCGGCAAAGCTGATTGCAAAGTACTATGCAGAAAACCCCGAAAATCATGCGCTTATGCTGCTTCTCTTAAAGGCGGATATTACCTACAGGGAAAACGAAAGCTTCTCGCTGCTTAGACTTAAGGAGCTTGATATGGAGGGGTGCAACAGCCCCATTTTGTATCTGGAGGCTTGTAAAGATTACAGGAAATGTCCGGATTTACTGCGCATGCCAAACGATTTTGAACTTCAGGTCATGTCTTTTGGAGCGAGATATAAGCTTCTCTCAGAGGAATTGGCACTTACAGCTGCACAGGTCGCAAGCCGTGACAGTCATTATAAGCCCATCACCATGAGGCTTTTGTCAAACATATATACAAAATACCCTAAGCGGGAGATTTTAGAAAGCATATGTAGCTACTTAATTCGCTGCTCATGCAAAGCGGAGGAGTTCTTTTCCTGGTATGAGCAGGGTATACAGGGCGGGCTCTCCCTCGTAGGACTTAACGAGGCATATCTAAGCTCGCTTCCGAAAGACTGGAATGAGCCACTGCCACAGGAGCTATTGCTGTATTTTGCATATAGCCAGGATCTTAGAGGGGACGTAAAGGAAATTCTATATGAGAATATCCTTTTGCACTACAATGAGGATTCGCAGATATATAAGGAATACGCAGAGCAGATGGATGAGTATGCCTTAGAGCAGCTCCTGGCGGGGAGGATTAGCCGAAAGTTAGCTCCTCTCTACCGCCATCTCATCGTCCAGGAGATGATTGATGAGAGGCTGGCAAAGGTTTTGCCGGATCTTTTAATGGCATATGAGATCACCTGCGAAAATCCTGAGATGAGAAAGGTCATCGTTCGCTGTCCGGAGTTAAATTACGAGGACAGCTATAAGCTGGAAAAAGGGGTCTGCTGTGCGCCTGTCTATACGGATGATACCCTGATCATGTTTGTTGACAAATATAATAACCGTTATGTCGACGTTCCATATGAGAAAACACTTCTCTTTTCTGGGCCCAAGCTGCTTAAAAAGTGCGAGGAGGTCTACCCCGATCATCTCATCTTCATGGTAAAAAAATGCATGGCGGAGCTTAATAAGTCTGTAAAGGATGGACAGAGCCCTGGGATAATGAATCTGATGAATCAGCTTCTCTTGAGTGCAGATGTGTCCGCATTTTTTAAGAGCAGGATTATTTCAAGGATGCTTGACTATTATCTTAATAACAAAGAGCAGGCTCCGGCTACATTTTTAAAAAACCTGGATATTAGGACGCTTTCCTATCATGACAGGAGAAAAGCCTTAGAGATTATGGTTAATGGCGGGCAGCTTTCAGAAAGCTATACATACATCAGCCAGAACGGCTTTAACGGTCTAAGGCATGCCACACTTTCAAAGATTGCACTGCGCCGAATCAGGGAGGTTAAGGGAGCACCGGAGCAGTTTCTCTTAGATCTATGTGTATATTTGTTTGAGAAGGATAAGTGCTCAGCTGAGATAATAGCGTATCTATGCAGACATTATAACGCAACAAATGAGCAGATGAGGCGCTTACTCTTCTTGGCGGTGGAGAATAACATACCTTTAAGCGATCTGCCAGAGAGGCTGATGGCACAGATGCTGTTTTGCGGTGATGTAGAGGAGATAAAGCGTGTATATGAGATTTATAAGACTTTACAAAACGCAAAGGAAGTGGTTCTCAGGGCATATATTGTGACCTGCTGCTATCAGTATTTTGTAAATGACATAATGATTGATGAAAATGTCTTTATAGGCATTGTGCACACTTTGTTTTCTGAGGACAC
>CAZYLH010000037.1:0-13832 GCA_964648695.1 uncultured Lachnospiraceae bacterium
GATCTGGAGCGCATCTGGAGGGATGGAAAGCAGATCGCAAAGGAAAATCTGTAGATAAATTAAGCCAGCCTGTAGCGCTTCATCAGGCTGGCTTATCTTAGATTAGCGGCATATCCTGCCTTTTTAGAGTCTCCTGTACAGTCCGATGACTTTGCCGAGGATCATAACTTCCTCTACAATAATAGGCTCCATTGTGTCATTTTCCGGTTGGAGACGAAAATATCCGTTTTCCTTGTAGAAAGTTTTAACTGTAGCAGAATCCTCCACTAAGGCCACCACGATCTCTCCGTTCTTGGCGGTGGACTGCTCGCTTACAAGAACCAGATCCCCGTCAAAAATACCCACGTTAATCATGCTCTCACCTTTAACCTTTAGCATGAATACATTGCTCCCGGACGGAATAAACTCGGCATTTAAAGAAAAATAATCCGAAATATTCTGCTCTGCATAAATAGGCTCGCCCGCCGCCACATTTCCGATAACTGGAATGTCCACAGTTTCCTGGCGGGAGCCGTAAAAGTTTTCATCTAGAATCTCAATGGCGCGTGGCTTTGTAGGGTCTCTTCTGATATACCCCTTTCTCTCCAAGGTGTTTAGCTGTGCATGCACGGATGAGGTGGAGCGCAGCTGAACGGCTTCACAAATTTCTCTTACCGAAGGTGGATATCCCCTCTTGGTGATTTCTGCCTTCATAAAATCCAGTATCTCGCGCTGCTTATCCGTTAAGGGCTGCTGTAAAGATGACATAAACTCCCTCCATCATCAAACATATTTTCTACGGAAAGAAGTATAGCACAACGAATCCCAAAATGCAAACATTTGTTTAGAAAATTTGTTCGTATAGCGCCGGAGAGAAATTTTCATAAACTTTCTAAAAGTGGTTGCTTTTTCTAGGGCGCAGTAGTATATATAGTCTGAAACACGTTGATTTAAGCGTTGGAGGGTTATACATGGATTTTAATCAATGCTTGGAAAAGCTGGAAAAATTGTGCGACCGCTTAGATGATGAGGATTGCGAGACGATCGAGGAGTTTATTGCGGCTTACCATGACGTGGACAATATCGATGAGCTGGATGAATACTCAGACCTTCTCCTTGCCATAGCGGATAATCTTGATGAGGATGATCAGGAGATCATCTATCAGATAATCAGATTTATACAGGAATAGGCGCTCTGGCAAAATCTGTAGGTGCGAAGTGCTTGACAGACACCGCTAAGTGTGGGATAATTGCCCCACAAAACCCACTCATATGGGGTTGTACTGGTTTCGACGGTGGTTTTGAAGCTGTGATAGCCATCCGCAGACTGTGACTGCGCAACAAAACAGAATTAAAGATAAACGCTGAAGATAATTTAGCATACGCTGCCTAAGTGCAGCTGTCGGCTCGGGTTTACGCATTGACCCGATAACCGGCATCGACTAAATGCGCAACTTACCTGCCTAAGCTTTGCGGCAGGTAAAGCATAATGAAGCTACCCAAATAAAAAGCCTGCTGTTCGGCGCTTTATGAGGGGAACAGGCAGAGTAAGACTGCCATAAATGATCAGCTGTGATGGGAGAGGTTGCAGTGGAAGGACTTTCGGACAGGGGTTCGACTCCCCTCAGCTCCACTACTTATTAAAGGTGATATACCTAGCATGTGGAATGCTCTGTTTCAGACAATGCTGCCTGGAATGGAGCTTTTATTTTGTGATTTTATTTGGAGGAAAAAGGAATGAAAATTGTTTTTCTTGAGGCTAATACTCTTGGAAGTGATGTTGATTTATCCGGATTTTCTAAATACGGCGAGGTGATAAAATACCCTCTTTCGGATAAAGAAGAGAATGCCAAAAGGGTAAGAGAAGCGGACATTGTGGTGGTAAATAAAATTCAGGTTGGTAAAGAACTTCTTTCAGAGGCAGATCATGTAAAGCTGGTTTGCATAAGTGCTACCGGAACAAACAATGTGGATTTTGACTACTGCAATGCTAGAGGAATTGCGGTAAAAAATGTAAGGAGCTATTCCACCTGGTCCGTGGCTCAGCATACCTTTGCCCTGCTTTTTTATGTCTATGAGAAGCTTTCATATTACGATCAGTTTGTAAAAAGTGGAGAGTACTGCAAAAACGATGTGTTTAGCCACTTCACAGAGCATTTTTCTGAGTTGAAGGATAAGACCTGGGGAGTTATAGGGCTTGGCGAAATCGGGCGTAAAGTGGCGGATATCGCAAAAAGCTTTGGCTGTAAAGTGCAGTATTATAGCACATCTGGAAAAAATATTGTGCCGGAGTATAATCCGGTGGATTTTGATAAGCTCCTAAAAACCTCAGATATAATTTCCATCCATGCGCCACTTAACAAGGACACGAAAAATTTGATAAATGCAACCGCCATCTCTAAGATGAAGCGATCTGCAGTGCTTTTAAATCTTGGCCGCGGCCAAATTGTTGATGAGGAGGCGCTTTCAAATGCGCTTTTAAATGACCAGATTTTAGCGGCAGGTCTTGACGTACTTAGCGAAGAGCCGATGAGAGCGGATAATCCGCTTTTGAAAGTGACAGACAGCAAAAAGCTTATTATCACACCGCATATTGCATGGGCAACCAGGGAGGCAAGACAGCGATGTGTAGATCAAATGCTAAAAAATGTGGAAGAATTTTTGGCAGACTGGGCCGCACAGTAAGCCTAAAAAGAAAGGCTTAAAACACGTGCGCTCATTTGGCGGAGGCCAAATTGTGCTTGTAAATTAGAGGGAGTTGTTATATAATGCTATGAGTGCCAAGGTAGCGTTTATACTGCGCCTCTTTTAGAGTGGCATAACTGTAAAATACGCCAAATACCTTTTAAAATACTACTTATATGTAAACTGGATATTGGTTGAAAGGAATAGATTATGATCAGAAGTATGACCGGTTTCGGTCGCGGGGAAGCTGTAAGCACCATGGGAAAGGTCAGCGTGGAGATGAAGTCTGTAAACCACCGCTACCTTGACATGAATATCAAAATGCCCCGAAAATTTAACGCACTTGAGGGAGAAATCCGTAATTACATAAAAAAATATGTACAGCGAGGAAAAGTCGATATTTATATAAATTATGAGGACTATTCCGAGAAAAATGCAACCGTTAAATATAATAGAGCTATCGCAAATGAGTATCTGACATATTTTGATCAGATGAGTCAGGAATTTAATCTGGTAAATGACGTCCGTCTCTCAAAGCTTGTATCCATGCCCGAGGTGTTTACCATGCAGCAGGCGGAAGAGGACGAGGAGAGCCTTTGGAACCTTTTAAGGGACGCCCTTGATGTGGCTGTGGCTCACCTTGTCGCTGTAAGAGACAGGGAGGGAGAACAGCTGAGAGAAGACCTGCTTAAGAAGCTCTCATATATGACAGAGCTTGTAAACTGCGTGGAGGAGAGATATCCTCAGATACTTGCAGATTACCGGGCAAGACTTACCGCAAAAATGCAGGAGGTACTCTCCACAACCGGCATTGATGAAAACCGCATTGTTGCAGAGCTTGTGATTTATGCAGATAAGTGCTGCGTGGACGAGGAGACTGTAAGGTTAAAGAGCCATATCAGCCAGGTCAGCGAGGCGTTAGATTCTGAGGAGAGTGTCGGAAGAAAGCTTGATTTTCTGGTGCAGGAGATGAACAGAGAGGCAAACACCATGCTCTCAAAATCCACGGACGGCTCCCTTACAGATGTGGCGATAAATCTCAAAACGGAGATTGAAAAGGTCCGCGAGCAGGTTCAAAATATTGAGTAGAGCAGGCTTTAAAATATGGGAAATCTGATAAACATTGGCTTTGGAAATTTCATCAATACATCCATGGTTCTCTCGGTTGTCAGGTCTGATTCTGCGCCGATAAAGCGCATGGTGCAGGCCGCAAAGGACGGCGGAAGAGCAGTTGACGCCACTCAGGGAAGAAAGACAAAGGCGGTGATTATCATGCGTGATAACGCCATTGTGCTCTCAGCCCTGATGCCGGACACCATCGCCGCGCGCATGAACGATTACGCGTCCTCCTCTGAAAAAAGTAAATCAGAGGAGTGAGCTTACACAGAAAGGAAATGCGATGAGAAAAGGTGTTTTGGTTATTGTCTCCGGTTTTTCAGGCTCCGGAAAAGGAACTGTGACAAAAGAGCTTGTTAAGCGCTATGACAGTTACGTTCTTTCTATTTCCGCCACCTCCCGCCATCCAAGGCCCGGGGAGAGTGAGGGCGTAGACTACTTTTATAAGAGCAGGGAAGAATTTGAGAGCATGATAAGAGAGGATGCCTTCTTAGAATATGCGGAATATGTCGGAAATTACTACGGTACCCCCAAGGACTATGTGCTCTCCTGCTTAGAAAACGGCAAGGACGTTATCTTAGAGATAGAGGTTCAGGGGGCGCTGCAGATCAAGGAAAAATTCCCCTTGGCAGTCACCTTTTTTATGACTCCGCCAAGCGCAAAGCTTTTAAAAGAAAGGCTATTAGGGCGCGGCACGGAATCTGAGGAAGTCGTTAAAAAGAGACTTATCCGCGCTGCCGAAGAGTCAGAGCTTATGAACAAATATGACTATATTGTCATTAATGATGATTTAGAAGAATGCATATTAGAGCTTCACGCGCTGATACAGAGCCAACACTGTCTAACATCAAATAATATAGATTTTATTGCTTCCATGAAAAAGCAGTTGAAAGAGATTTAGGAGGATTAAACATGTTACATCCATCATATTCAGAGCTTATCGAAAAAATCAATGCAGGTGTGGAGCCGGGCGAGGAGCCTCTGGTTCAGAGCCGCTATTCCATCGTTATCGCAGCGGCCAAGCGCGCAAGGCAGATCATTGCCGGTGAGGAGGCAATGAATCAGAATTCGGATGGTGTGACAAAGCCTCTCTCCCAAGCTGTTGCAGAGCTTAACGAGGGCGTGATCCACATCCTTTCAGATGAGGAATTTGCCGAGGAGCAGGCAAAGCTGGACGCGTTAAGAGCGGAACAGGAAGCTGCCACAGAAGAGCTTTTGGAGTTTGATGAAGACCTTTACGACGAGGATGCAAATGAGGATGAGCTATAAAGCCAGGATAATACTATGAAGATACTGTTCATTTCCTTAGGGTGTGACAAAAACCTGGTGGATTCTGAAAAAATGCTTGGTATTTTGTCCGAAAGCGGATATACCTTTACCTCTGATGAGTATGAGGCGGATGTGATAATCATAAACACATGCAGCTTCATCTCGGACGCCAAGGAGGAGAGTATAGAGACCATCCTTAACATGGCGCGTATGAAGGATGAGGGTGTCTGCAAGGCTCTGATAATCACTGGCTGTCTCTCACAGCGCTATCGAGAGCAGATAAGAGATGAGCTTCCCGAGGTGGATGCCATGCTTGGGATCGCCAGCTGGGACGAGATAGCAAGGGCTGTCGATGAAACCCTTAAAGGAAAAAAGCCCGAGATATTTGACAGTGTAGATAACAATGTCCAGGTATCTCTTAGGGCTAAAGTTAAGCGCATCCTGACCACCGGAGGTCATTACGCCTACTTAAAGATTGCGGAAGGCTGCAACAAGCACTGTTCATACTGCGCCATTCCCGCCATCCGTGGGCCATATCACTCCATCCCAATGGAAGAGCTTGTTAGTGAAGCTAAAGAGCTATCCGCACAGGATGTTCGCGAGCTGATCTTAGTTGCTCAGGAAACCACTCTTTACGGGATGGATCTCTATAATAAAAAGATGCTTCCGGAGCTTCTTACAAGACTCTCAGAGCTCCCTGGAATTTACTGGATACGTCTTCAGTACTGCTATCCTGAGGAGATCACAGATGATCTGATAAATGTGATCCGTGACAATCCGAGGATTTGTCACTATCTTGATATTCCCATTCAGCACTGTAGCGATAAAATTTTAAAAGGTATGCGGCGCGCCGCTACAAAAGATCAGATTATTTCCCTTATAGATAAGCTTCGCGAAGAGATTCCAGATATTGCCCTTAGGACAACTCTTATCACCGGTTTTCCGGGGGAGACTAAAGTAGAGCATGAGGAATGTATGGACTTCATTGACAGGATGGAATTTTCCAGACTGGGCGTCTTTACATACTCGCCTGAGGAAGGCACCGAGGCTTCTGATATGCCAGAACAGGTAGATGATGCCACTAAGCATAGGTGGATGCAGGAGCTTATGGAGCTGCAGCAGGAAATCTGTGCGGATAATTCTGAGAGGCTCATTGGGCGCATTATGACCGCAGTAGTTGAGGGAAAGCTTACGGGCGAGGCCTGTTATGTTGGAAGAACATATATGGATGCGCCGGAGGTTGACGGATATATTTTTATCCACACCGATGAGGAGCTTATGACCGGAGATTTTGTCCGTGTAAAGGTTACCGGGGCAAAAGAATACGATTTGATTGGAGCACTTTTGGATGAATCTGCCGAATAAATTGACATGCCTTAGGGTATGCCTTATCCCTTTCTTTGTCCTGTTTATGCTGGCAAATTTTGGTTCATGGCAAAAATGGGCTGCATTGGCTGTTTTTGTCGCCGCTGCCGTAACAGATGCACTGGACGGATATATCGCGCGTTCTAAAAATCTTATCACAAATTTTGGAAAATTTATGGATCCGGTTGCGGATAAGCTCTTAGTGTGCAGCGCACTTATATGCTTTGTGCAGACCGGGGCGATGCCTGCCTGGGTTGTCATCATAATTGTCGCAAGAGAATTTATGGTAAGCGGCTTTAGGCTTGTGGCATCTGATCAGGGAATTGTCTTAGCAGCTGGTATCTGGGGAAAGCTAAAAACCATCTGTCAGATGGTCATGATTATAATCCTTATTATGGATATCAACCTGATGCCCTTTTATATTATAGGCCAGGTGCTTGTCTATGCTTCTCTTATACTGACAGTGATCTCCATGGTGGATTATATATGGTGCAATAGACAGGTTTTAACAAACGGCGGTATGTGATCTCGATTTAACAAAAACTGTGCCGTAAAAAAGCAAAAGTGAGAGGACGAGTTTCTATGTCGAATTATGAAAAATATGCCAGAAATATTTCAAATGGAAAGCTTTCATATGAAAACTGGAATCGTTTTTATAAAAGCTACCAGCAGTCCGTAAATATTTTAGCAAATGTCCAGCTTACGCTAAATCTTGTCTCTGCGGTTTCTGCCGATGAGCTTTGGCCAGAGAGCGCGCTTTCTAATCTCGGAAATGAGCTTTTGGAAATTCTTAGCTATACCACTAAAGAAAATTTTGACAAGGAGCTTGTAGTTGAAAAGATCCTCTCATACAAGGAAAAGATGAAAAATCACATGGAATGCCTGCTATCATACATGGACAGGTATAAGATTTATCAGTATGTGATGGACTGCACCAAATATTGTTTTGAAGATTATAACTACGATGACTATGACGATGAGGAATTTGCCGCAGAGCTGATTAATTATATCAGCGATCCTGACCAGGCATCTGTTCGATATAAAGCCATGGAGGTGCTAAAGGCTCTTCCGATACGCATGACAAAAAGCCGTTTTTTTGAGTGGGTAAGGGATGCCTATTCTGTCTATAAGGGGGCTGATGCGTATACGCTTTATACCTTTGATTATATGGTACGCAGCGCGGCTATGCTGTATGCTCCTGATAATATGCAGGAATATTTCCCGGAGCTTTTTGAGTATAACGAACACTTCAAAGATCTGGATTATGCGCACATGGATGCGGAGGAATTTTATAAGGAGAATCTGACCTTAGACGAATGCATTGAATATTTACAAATGCATATCAACGGCTGCGATATCTTTTCTGGGGTGATCAATCAGCTTTTCGCTTTTGTCCTCACAAGTGAATTTATTAATGATAAATCTGATTCCTATCATACATGCAAAGTAATCTGTGAATATTTGCTTAGCATAACACCTGGGGAGACGGAGGATATTGAAGAAAAGCTGATAGAATATCTAATTCGCTTGGAAGGAATACAGGAAGATCTGCTAGATGAGATTGAGGAAGCTAACGGGTGGTATCAGGATATCGTCCAGACAAGCTTTGCCATAGAAGCTCCACACCAGACTAGGGAGGAGATTTTTCAGGCAGAGCTTCTTGGGAAGCTCTTATCAGCAAGCTTTTATGCAGACTTTGAGCGAAAAAAAGAACCAAAAGCAGCAACAGAAGATGATATTGACAGGTATTTTAAGGCGTATTTTGAAGATTTGGAGCCTAAGCTAAAGGCAATGCCAAAGCTTATGAGCCGTGCCATCATGGCATCGGTGATCGGATACATGCCGATGACCTTTTCTAATTCAGAGGATCTCTACCAGCATATCTATAACAGCCTTAAGGCTTGCTCAAATATGCCTGAGAAGATGGCTTTGGTTGAGCGGCTTGAGGATCTGATGGATGATGATGATTGGGACTAGAGACAGGGGGAAAGACGGTGAAATGGTCGGATAAGGCGTACATTGGAGAGGGTGTTTTAGAAGAGTTTAATAAAATCCGCAGCCAAATTGCCTCAGGAGATGTTTCTGACTATAAGAATGAATATGCTATCACCCTTGCCATAAATCCGGATAATCTTTTGGAGATGATACGTCTAAGGGATCTCTCGCTAGATTATTATAAATCAAAAGACCCGCTGCTTGTCGGAATTGCCTCTGACAAGGATGAGGCGATAGAGCTGGTTAGAAAAATTATTGAGGATGTTTATAATACCCGTAAAGATACGAACGTCCGGGCATTTTTTTAGTCTTAGAGGTTTTTTATGGGGAATAAGCAGATGGGATGTGATGTTTAATTGCACATAGTGTTGTTGATATTAAAAATTATCGGAATAATTCTTCTCGTCCTTTTTCTTCTGCTGCTTTTGGTACTGTTTACAGTTTTGTGTACGCCTCTTTCCTATCAGGCGGGCGTCATGTATTATGATAATGAGGGGAATGTCTGGCTAAAGCTTAGCATATGGTTTTCTGCATTGACTGCCTATGCCACAATTGCTTTTACAAGGTCAAAACTTTCCATCAATATAAGATTTTTGGCCTTGGGAAAAGTATTTATTAATAGGACAATAAAAAATGATGATGAAGAAGCGGAAAGCAGTAAAACCGATCCGATGTCGGAAGAAGATGAGTCCATCGATCTGGAATTTGTTGATTTAGAACCTCCGGCGGAGGATGGGAAAACCATAAATCCTGATGAGATATCTACGATTGGATCTTGGGAGGACATTTCTTTTGATGAACCTAAAAAGACCGTAAATTATGAAAAGCCTAAAAAAACAATAGAGCCTGTGCGCTCTAAAAAACGTATAGATCCTGATAAAAGATCCCAAGAAAAACAAAAGAAAAGAACAATAAAGAGTGTCATTCGCGGGATATATGAAAAGCTTAAAGGTCTCTATAACAAAATTTTAAGCCTGCTTGAAAAGGAAAAAGAAATGCAGGATTCTTTACAAAAGAAGAAAAAAGCACTTGAATGGTTTTTACAGCAACCATCAACGCAAAATGTTTTGTCCCTTATAAAAAAACAGGGCCTAAAAATCCTTAAGAGTATTATGCCAAAAAAGCTAACCGGAGAGCTTAAACTGGGAGTGGAGGATCCTGAGCTTATGGGGCTGATATGTCAGTTTGCCGGGATTTTTTATCCTGCGTATGCCAATCATTTTTCGTTTACACCGATATTTGGCGGGAAGACCTTAACAGGAAACTGTTTTCTTAAAGGACGGATTATTTTAGGAGCAATACTGTGGCATGCCCTGCCATTAATCTTTACGCGGGATGTCCATCGGGTTATTAGAAATTCAAAGAAGCTATTAAAGAAATTGGGTTGACAGGAGGAAATTATGGCAAAGGAACAAGCATTTAACGATACAATCAGGGCCTTATTTGACGGCATGAATGGTTTTGTCTCAACAAGGACAGTTGTGGGAGAGGCTGTTACGGTGGAGGATGCTGTTATCATCCCGCTGATTGATGTGTCCTTTGGCATGGGAGCAGGCGCGTTTACCGCAGAAAAGAGCGATAAGGGAGCGGGTGGAGTAAACGGCAAGCTCTCCCCCAGCTCTGTGCTTATTATAAAGGACGGCTCTGCCAGAGTTATAAACATTAAGGATACAAATACCGTAAATAAGCTTATTGATATGGTTCCGGATCTCGTAAACCGTTTTACAAAAAAAATGACCGCCGAGGAGGAAGAGGCGATCGAGAAAATAAAGGAATAAGTTTTAAGCCACATGAGATGGTGCACAGCACGAAAGGACGCTTATATTATGAAAAAACCGACGCATTTTATGCATCGGTTTTTTTCAGATATCAGTTTTTGATATTTAAGCTCTCTCTACCAGTCCGGACTTCAGGCAGGAAGTACAAATATTCATTCTTCTTGTACCGCCATTAACCTTCACACGAACAGGCTGTACATTTGCCTTCCACATTTTATTTGATCTTCTATGGGAATGGCTTACTTTAATGCCGAAATGAGCGCCCTTCTCGCAGATAGCACATTTTGCCATGGTTGCACCTCCTAACTGTTCGGAAAATCTGTTGCACCAAAACACAACATTGATATATTACCAGAAGTTCCCTCATTTTGCAAGCATAAATTAAAAAAATAATCTAAAAAAGCGTGAAATACTATTCCTTTTTTTTCAAAAAACGGTTATAATGCAGGGAGCTTGTGCGGTTAGAAGTGATTTTTTGAAAGCGAGGATCCTTATGAAGGGCAGAATTAACAATGAGTACGGCGAGATTTTAATAGATCTGGATGTGATATCACAGTATGCTGGAGCCACAGCCATGGAATGCTTTGGTATAGTTGGAATGGCGGCTGTCAATATGAAGGACGGGCTGGTGAGACTTCTTAAGAGGGAAAGCCTAAAAAAAGGCGTCACGGTAGAAATTATCAATAATAGACTGGAGATCAACTTCCATGTGATTGTTGCCTATGGAGTAAGCATTTCTACTGTTGCTTCTAACCTTGTCTCAAATGTAAAATACAAGGTTGAGGAATTTACAGGTATGCAGGTGGGAAAAATCCGCGTTTTCGTCGAGGGCGTCAGAGCCATTGACGAATAATCCATGCAGCATGAAAGCAAATTTAGGAGGAAATGACTGTGCCCAGTGAGATAATTGATGCGGGTTGTCTGGCCAAGATGTTTTTGGCAGGTGCCCAGACTTTGGATGCAAATAAAGAGAGCATAAATGAGCTGAATGTTTTCCCCGTGCCGGATGGGGACACCGGTACAAATATGACCATGACTATGATGTCAGCGGCTAAGGACGTTCAGGCGCTTGATAAAATGACCATGCCGGAGCTGTGCAAGGCGATTTCCACAGGTTCCCTACGCGGGGCCCGCGGTAACTCCGGCGTAATCCTCTCACAGCTTTTTAGAGGCTTTACAAAAGCCATAAAGGAAGAGGAAGAAATTGACGTAGCGCTCCTTGCGACTGCTCTAAAGAAAGCTACTGATACCGCTTACAAAGCGGTTATGAAGCCCCAGGAGGGAACCATCTTAACCGTTGCAAGAGGCATTGCCGAAAAGGCACAGGAACTTGCCGCAAGAGATGATATCTCCATGGAGCTCTTTATTAAGACAGTTCTCTCATATGGCGATGAAGTCCTTTCCCGCACGCCTGAGATGCTTCCTGTCCTAAAGCAGGCAGGCGTTGTTGACTCCGGCGGTCAGGGACTTATGACAGTATTATGGGGCGCGTTTGATGCGTATATGGGAAAAGAAATCGCAATCGACATAAAGCCTTCTAGTGCCTCCTCCGTCTCTGAAAGCATTCCTATGGCAGAGATAGACACGGCAAACATAAAGTTTGGTTACTGCACAGAGTTTATAGTAATGCTTGAAAATCCGCTGCCGGATAAGGAGGTTGATGCTTTCAAGGCGTTTTTGGAATCCATCGGAGATTCAATCGTGTGCGTCGCGGATGATGAGCTTATAAAAGTGCATGTCCACACAAATCATCCCGGTCAAGCATTTGAAAAGGGCTTAACCTACGGCCAGCTTAGCAGGGTGAAGGTTGACAACATGCGCATTGAGCATCAGGAAAAGCTCATCAAGGATGCAAGCAAGATTGCCGCCCAGATGAAAGCGGAGGAGGAAGCCGCTAAGGAGGCAACAAAGAAAGCCGAAAAGAAGCCGTTTGGATTTATCAGCGTTGCGGCAGGTGACGGGCTTAAGGAAATCTTTTTAAGCCTTGGGGTTGACGAGGTTATAAACGGCGGTCAGACGATGAATCCCAGCACGGACGATTTCTTACAGGCCATCAACAAGGTGAACGCGCAGACCATTTTCATCCTGCCAAATAACGGAAACATTATTCTTGCGGCACAGCAGGCGGGGGCGCTTACAAAGGATAAGGAGATCATCGTCATCCCGACAAAGACTGTTCCTCAGGGCATTACCGCCGTCATAAGTTTTAGTGCGGAAACTAGCACAGAAGCAAACAAGGAGCTTATGACAGAGGAGATGCTTCGAGTAAAAACCGGCCAGGTGACATATGCTGTGAGAAATACACAGATTAACGGGCATGATATCTGTGAAAATGACATCTTAGGTCTGGATGATAAGCGTCTGCTGGCGGTGGGAAAGACTGTCCACGAGACGACACTAAAAATGCTTGATGCCATGGTTGATGAGGATACATCATTAATCAGCATCTATTACGGCGCTGATGTTTTGGAGGAGGATGCTAAGCTTTTGCTGCAGGAAGTAGAAAAGAAGTACTCTGACTTTGATATAGACATTCACCCGGGCGGACAGCCGGTTTACTATTATATTGTATCTGTTGAATAAGGAGTATATGCCGGGCAGAGCATGCGTGTTCTGACCGGTTATTTTTTGGAGGCGCTCTATAAACGATGAAACTTTCTGATGATATTACAAGTCTGAAAGGTATAGGAAAAAAGACATCCGCGCTATATAACAGGCTTGGCATATTTACGGTTAAGGACCTTCTTAGCTATTATCCCAGGGATTATGAGCGCTATGAGCCGACCAGGGCCTATCTAACCGGCAAGGTAGGAGAGATTATATCTGTTTACTGCCGGGTTAAGTCAACGCCGACCATAGCCCTTTTTAATGGCATGAAATTGATTTCATGCAAATTAGTGGATGAGCGTGGAACTGTTTTTATAGCAAAATGGTATAACCAGCCGTATTTGCGTTCCACATTAAAAACCGGCTCATCAATGGTTCTTCGGGGAAAGCTTGTACTAAAGCGCGGGCAGAAATTCATGGAGCAGCCGCAAATATTTTCAAGAGAGCAGTATAGCGCACTGACCAAAAAGCTCCTTCCGGTATATCCTTTAACAAAAGGTATCAGCCGGACGTCTCTTATGAAAAGTGTTAAGCAGGCGCTTGAAAAACTCTATGAGATTTCAGAGACGGAAGACTTAAGTGCCCTGCCGTCAGAGATAGAATCCAAGTATAAGATGATGAGCTTTAGGAGGGCTCTAGAGGAGATACACTTTCCATCACAGGAGGCTTCCTATATAAGAGCAAGAAACCGCATAGTCTTTGACGAGTTTTTTTGCTACTTTATAAATATGTATGAGCTAAAAAGGAAACTACACAGCTATAAAAACCCCTTTCCCTACTCCATGAAAAAAGAGACAGACGAGCTGACTTTTAGCCTTCCCTATTCTCTTACAGGCTCACAGTTGACGGCACTTTTAGCGATACGAAAAGAAATGTCTGGCCCTAATGTGATGTACAGACTTTTGCAGGGGGATGTGGGCTCAGGAAAAACCATCGTCGCTTTCCTAGCGATGTATGAGGCTGTTTTAAACGGCTATCAGGCAGCCTTGATGGCGCCGACAGAGGTTTTGGCGATGCAGCACTACAGGGCATTTGAAA
>CAZYLH010000038.1:0-13498 GCA_964648695.1 uncultured Lachnospiraceae bacterium
AATGGGGTAGTTTAAAAACTTTATATTTTGTTTATTTGCATTTTTATAGAACACAAGTACAATTAAGATATGTAAATGGCGGGAAGGATTATTTAAATGCACGGCGAAAAAGAATCCGTAAGTAAAAAAATAAAAATGAAGGGGGACGCCTGTGAGGCGTAAGGGTGAGTAGAATGAAAAAGTTAAAGGGTATGGTAAATGTTCTTGATAAGAGGTCTCATATTCAGCCGGAGATATACGGACATTTTTCAGAGCATTTAGGCAAGTGCATTTACGAAGGGATATTTGTCGGAAAGAATTCGGATATTCCAAACACGAACGGCATAAGAAACGATGTTGTAGAGGCGTTTAAAAACATCAAAATGCCGGTTCTTCGCTGGCCGGGAGGATGCTTTGCAGATGAGTACCACTGGCGTGATGGCATTGGGCCAATGCAGGAGCGAAAAAAGATGATAAACACTCACTGGGGCGGCGTCACGGAGGATAACTCCTTTGGAACCCATGAGTTCTTTGACCTCTGCGAGCAGATTGGCTGCGAGCCCTACATAGCCGGAAACATGGGAAGCGGAAGCGTCAGGGAGCTGGCGGAGTGGATTGAGTACATCACCTTTGACGGGGTTTCGCCGATGGCGGATCTTCGCCGTAAGAACGGCAGAGAAAAACCGTGGAGATTAAAATATCTCGGCATCGGAAATGAGAACTGGGGGTGCGGTGGAAATATGCGCCCGGAATTTTACGCAGACACCTACAGGCGCTATGCCACATATTGCAGAAATTTTAGCGGAAACGTCCTGTTTAAGATCGCGTGCGGGCCCAGCGTGGACGACTATGACTGGACGGATAAGCTTTTAAAGGTTATAAGTAACTGTCAGGCGCGGGCGATCTCATTGCACTATTACACTCTTCCGACAGGGGAGTGGGAGCATAAGGGAAGCGCCACGGAGTTTTCAAAAGAAGAGTACTACGATACCATCAGAAGGACGTTTTTCATGGACACCCTGATAGAAAAGCATAAGGGTATTATACGCCGCTACAATGACTGCATGAAGCTGGTAGTGGACGAATGGGGCTGCTGGTATGACGTGGAGCCGGGCACCAATCCGGGCTTCTTATATCAGCAGAACACGATGCGAGACGCCATTGTCGCCGCCTGCAATTTAAACCTCTTTAACTCTCATTCGGACATTGTATGCATGGCAAACCTTGCTCAGGCGGTAAATGTGCTTCAGGCGCTTCTGCTGACAGATGGAGGGCGCATGATTAAGACGCCCACATATCATGTATTTGATCTGTTTAAGACTCATCAGGACAGCGATCTGGTATACAGTTTTATAGAACCGCATTATGTGCAGGGAATTCCTGCCATCAGCCATTCTGCATCGGTGGATGGCGATGGAAATCTGACATTGACGCTGGCAAACTGCTCGCTTGATGAGGATTTTGAGCTGGATATTACATTGCAGGAGATGGAAGGGGCCAAGTATACTGCCCGTATGCTCACAGATGAAGTTCACGCGCACAACACATTTGAGGATGAAAATAGAGTGCATATTCAAGAGGGCATACTGGAAAAAAGTGCTCAGGGACTGCGCGTGCAGTTGCCTAAGTGCAGCGTGCTGCAGGTTCGTGGAATTGTAAAATAGGTAGAATGATATGACAAAAAGCCTTTGGAAGGATCTCTTCCGTGAGATCAGAAAAGATAAAAGCAGATTTTTATCCATATTTTTTATAGTAGCACTGGGAGTGGCTTTTTTAGCGGGTGTTCGCGCTGCGGAGCCGGATATGCTATACAGTGTAGATAAGTACTATGACAGCCAGGAATTTATGGATCTTCGCGTTATAAGCACCCTGGGACTGACAGATGATGATGTATTGCAGATTAGTGCTGTAAAAGGCGTGGAGTACGCGGTTGGAGCAAGGACGCTGGAGGTTTTTTGTCATTTTCTTGATTATACGCTGGAGGATGCTAAAGAAGAGACAAAGTCCATTAAGGTTTACGAATATGTAAGCGGAATCAATGAGCCTTACATAACAGAGGGGGAACTGCCCCAGAATGCGGATGAGTGCCTGATAGACTACCGCATCGCGCAGGATTTCGGGATCAGTATAGGAGATACGATCACCCTGATAGCCTCATCAGAGGAGGAACTTTTAGAGTCCCTAAAATACGAAACCTACACCGTCACCGGCTTTGGGATGAGTCCGTGGTATCTGACATATGACCGCGGGACAGGTAGCATAGGAAACGGAACCATAGATTACTTTGTGATGATCCCCGGGAGCGCTTTTGTCACGGATGTATATTCTGAAATTTATGTACAGGTGGACGGAGCGGCGGAGCTGGTATCTGGCTCTGATGAATATGAGGACCTTATAGACCTGGTGGCAAGCCGCATTGAGGCGATTGAGGAGAGCTTAGGAGAGCGCCGCTTAGAGGAGATAAAGCTTCAGACAAAGCAGGAGGCGCTTGAATCAGATGAATATTTAGAAGCCTACGAGGAGGCATATGAGGAAGCCCTTTCTCAGATAAAAGAGGAAGCTTACGAAGAGGCTTACGAGACGGCTTACTCGCAGGCTTATGAGATTGCCCTTGCGCAAATTAAGCAGGAGGCAAAGGAGGCCGCATGGGCACAGCTTTTAGATGAGGCGTATGAGCCTGCCCTAGAGGTGGTAAAAACTGAGGCCTATGAGCAGGGCCTTGAGGAGATAAATTCCCAGGCGAAAAGTTTAATAGACCAGGCGGTGGCGGCGTACTGTGAGGCCAACAATGAAAGGGTTAGAGAGCTCTTAGAGCAGATAGAGAAAATGGAGTCCTCGGCAGACGCGCTAAACGAGCTTCTTGGCCTTATAGATGAGCTTGAAATGCCAGAGCTTGATACCGAGCTTATAGATACGGATACGGTGTATGTGCTGGTGCTGCGGCAAATCCATGAGATTGTGGCGGGTCAGGAGATCTCATCGATTGATCAGGAGGCACTTTCAGATGAGGTTTATGAACAGCTCTCCCCGCAAATCGAGGAGCTTTATGCCGCCTATTTTGAGCAGCAGTTTGAAAGTCTGTATAAGACCATTTTTGATTTACAATATGAGGATGCGATTGCTGAGGAGTACTGGGAGCAGTTTGAGGAAGAATTTGAAAAGACCTTTGAGGAGGAGTATTTAGAGACCTTTAACGAGGAATTTGAAAAGACCTTTGAAGAAGAATATTTAGAGACCTTTAACGAGGAGTTTGAGAGCACTTTTGAAAGTGAATACCTGGAGCTGTTTAATGAGACTTTTGAGGAGACGTTTTTAGAGGAATTTGAGGAGAAGCTTGATGAAGAGCTTGAGAGCATATCGCTTCCCACATGGTACTGTATGGGACGTGGAGATTCAGTTGCATCATACATCGAGTATCAGCAGGATGCGGAGGCTATAGGAAAAATAGGCCAGGTTTTTCCGTTGCTCTTCTTTCTTGTGGCGGCGCTTGTGGCACTTACAACCATGACTCGAATGGTGGAGGATGACCGCTCCCAGATAGGAACGCTTAAGTCGCTTGGATATGCAAATATGGCCATCGCCGCAAAATATCTGCTATACACGCTTCTGGCAGCAGTCTTTGGCAGTATCTTCGGAAACATTTTTGGAGAGATAGTCTTTCCGTATGTAATCATGAATGCCTATGCCATGTTGTTTGTGGATATACCCGCCTACTATGTGCCGTTTCAGTGGGATATCGCCATAATAGCGGGATTAGCGGCGGTTGGATGTATCTTTCTTGCAACCCTTGCCGCCTGCATAAAGACAACCGCTGACAAGCCGGCCTCGCTTATGCGTCCGCCAGCGCCAAAGGCGGGAAAGCGCATTTTCATGGAGCATATAACCATCATATGGCGGCATTTAAGCTTTACTGCAAAAGCATCCATGAGAAATCTTTTCCGGTACAAAAAAAGACTGTTCATGACAGTGTTCGGAATCAGCGGCTGCATGTCGCTGCTCCTTGTGGGACTTGGACTGCGAGATTCGATACTGACCATCGCAAAATACCAGTACAGGCAGATTTTCACATATGATGTGTCCGTAAGCCTTTCGGCAGATGCCGATGAGGATGAGATGGATGAGCTCCTTGACCAGCTGGATGCCTATACCGGGATAACGGAATATGAGACGCTTCACACGGAGACTGTGGACGCGGTGTATGGTTCAAACACAAAGAGCCTAAATCTCTACGTATTTTTGGATACAGAGGAGGCGGGGGACTATATATCACTGCGTGATCGAAGCAGTGGTGAGGAGTATGAATTTCCTGAAACTGGAATTGCGCTCTCAGAAAAAGCCGCAAATAAGCTAGAAGTTTCCACAGGAGATCTTATTACTCTGCGAAACGGGGATAACGAGGAGGTGAGCGTAGAGGTTACATGCATATTTGAAAACTACGTAAATCACTACATCCTTATGAGCGGAGAGGTTTATGAAGAGCTGTTTGGAGAGCCCCCCACACCAAACCTTGTCTATTTAAACAATGAGACGAGGGATGAGGATTATGAGGATGATCTGGCGCAGTTTTTGAGGGAGAATGCGTCTGTGAGCGGCGTGGTACTGGTATCGTATTTAGACCAGAATCTGGATGATATGCTCAGCAGCCTGAATGTGGTGACATGGGTGCTGATAATTTCTGCGGGGCTTTTGGCGTTTGTGGTGCTGTATAATTTAAACAACATCAATATATCAGAACGGCGAAGAGAGCTTGCCACCATCAAGGTTTTGGGCTTTTACCATGGAGAGGTTGCGGCATATGTGTACAGAGATAACATCTGGCTTACAGCCTTTGGATGCATACTGGGATGCTTTTTAGGAACACTGCTTCATGCGTATATTGTCGAGACGGTTGAGGTGGAGATCATGATGTTTGGCCGGTCCATATCGACAAGCAGCTATATCCTAAGCATATTGCTGACGGCATTTTTCTCTGTTTTTGTCAATTTTATTATGTACTTCCAGCTAAAGAAAATCGACATGGTTGAATCTTTAAAGAGTGTGGAGTAGAAAACAGTGAAAAATACACAAATTAGTGGAAAAACAACTTGTAAAAAAAAATGAAATAAATTAAAATCAAATAGCGCGTGCATGAAAACATGGCAAAGATTATGTTGCCCATAGGGTGGATGGTTTTGGTCATGTTTTTCGCGATTCATATTCAGTTGGAGAAAAGAGCATATGACAAACCACAAGTCAATGATTAGCAGAAGCGCGCTTTTTTCGGACGAGACAGAGATGTTTAGGGATCCCGCAGAGCCTGAAGCGGGAGACATCGTCAGGGTGCGCCTTCGCGTACTCAGACGGGATTATGCGAAAGTCTATCTGCTGCTTGATGGAAAAGAACAGGAAATGACATTTGTCCGTACTTCGGGAGATTTTAAATACTATGGAACCAGCTTTGTGATGCCGGATCACATGATTTCATATAGCTTTAAGATTGTGGGACGCAGTGAGACATTGTTTTATAACAAACTGGGATGCGTGGAGACGGAAAATGAATATTATAACTTTCGCGCCACACCTGGGTTTAAGACGCCGGACTGGGCAAAGGGGGCAGTTATCTATCAAATCTTTGTAGATAGATTTAAAAACGGGGACACTTCAAACGACGTGGTTGACGGCGAATACTTCTACATCAACGGGCCCGCCCAACAGATTAAAGACTGGAAGGAGCTTCCAAAGGAATTTGATGTCAGGTGCTTTTACGGGGGCGATCTGCAGGGCGTTAGAGAAAAGCTGGATTATCTGCAGGATCTTGGCGTTGAGGTGATTTATTTTAATCCACTTTTTGTATCCCCGTCAAATCACAAATACGACAGTCAGGATTACGACCACATAGACCCGCATTTTGCTGTGATAGTGGATGATGATGACACCATCCTTTCAGAGGATGAAAGCGACAACAAAAAAGCAAAAAAATACATTACGAGAACCACAGGCAAAAAAAATCTTGAGGCGAGCAATCAGTATTTTATAGAGCTGGTTGAGGAGATACACATACGGGGCATGAGGGTGATACTGGACGGCGTGTTTAATCACTGCGGATCCTTTAATCGCTGGCTGGACAGAGAACAGATTTATGAAGGGCAAAAGGGTTATGAAAAAGGGGCGTTTGTAAGTAAGAAAAGCCCCTATCGCAGCTATTTTGCCTTCGGAAAGGATCAGTGGCCCTACAATGAAACCTATGATGGGTGGTGGGGACATGATACGCTCCCAAAGCTTAATTATGAGGCTTCTGACGCCCTTTATAAGGACATTCTGCGCATTGGAAAAAAATGGGTTTCCCCGCCGTTTAACGTTGACGGATGGAGGCTTGATGTCGCGGCGGATCTGGGGCATTCTGCAGAGTGTAACCATCAGTTCTGGAAGGATTTTAGGGCTGCGATAAAGGAGGCAAATCCAAACGCCATTGTGCTCGCGGAGCATTACGGGGATCCCGCCCCATGGCTTTTGGGGGATGAGTGGGATACAGTGATGAACTATGACGCCTTTATGGAGCCGGTGACATGGTTTTTGACCGGACTTGAAAAGCACAGCGACTGCTTTGACGGCGGAAGGCTTGGAAATGGCGACTGGTTTGTAAAAAACATCACCCACAACATGAGCAAGTTTCAGCTCCCCTCACTCCTTACCGCTATGAATGAGCTGTCAAATCATGATCATTCCAGGTTTCTTACAAGGACAAATTCCACAGTTGGCCGTCTTGCGACCAGAGGGTCGGATGCGGCAGGGCGCGGCGTAAAATACAGTATCTTAAAAGCTGCCGTAATGCTGCAGATGACATGGCCCGGAGCTCCCACCATATACTATGGCGATGAGACCGGCGTTGTGGGCTGGACGGATCCGGATAACAGAAGAACCTATCCGTGGGGAGAGGAAAATCTGGAACTTATTGAGTTTCATAAATACGTGATCGCTATTCACAAGCGTGTCTCCTGCTTAAAGACAGGGTCTCTAAAAATCCTTATCGGGGCGGACCATCTGCTGGTGTATGGGCGTTTTGATATGGATAATCAGGCTGTGGTTGTGATAAATGATAAGGATGAGGAGCGCTCTGTGGTAGTTCCAGTCTGGCAGCTTGGCGTTGATAATGGAAGAGGCGTCCTAGAGAGGGTTCTTTTAACATGGGAGAACGGTTATAATGTGGGCAGACTTCCTGTGGATGTAAGCGATGGGTATTTAAAGCTTCATGCAGGCCCAATGTCTGCACATCTGTTTATCGGTGGAAAAAATGACTACACTTGATGAGATTTGAAAGAGATGGCTAACTGGGAAACGGTATTTGTAAAGATCATAAAAGAGATATGTAAAGAAGATGACATCCAGCTTACCTCATTTGACGACTGGGCGTTTTGCCTTTCAAAGGGTGGGGAGAGAAGGTTTATTTACGGATATCAGTTTGGCCTTGATAATGCGGCTGTGGCAGCAATCTTAAAGGACAAGGCGTCTGCCAGTGAGATGATGGAAAAGGCAGGCATTCCCCATGTTCCTCATTGGTGCGTGATGAGCCCTGCTCATCCGGAGTTTTGCACCTTAAACAGCGGCTGGGAGTTTCTGGAAAGAGTTTTTAAAAAATACAAAGATATTGTGGTAAAGGATAACCAGGGAACCGGAGGACGGCTGGTATTTAGGGCACGCACCAGAAAGGAGCTAGAGCGGGCATGCCACGAGATTTTTTCCACCGCCCCTTCACTGGCGGTAAGCCCCTATATTCCCATAGAGGAGGAGTACAGGGTGATCGTCTTAAACGGTGATGTAAAAATAGCCTTTTCAAAAATTCGTCCTCATGTGGTGGGGGATGGCATTCACACCGTTTCAGAGCTCCTTATAAAGAGCTTGGCAGATGTTTCAAACGAGCAAAAAAGAGCCATGTTTTGTAATAAACACCTAGGAGATTTTCGCGGGGAAGATATTCTTCCCGCCGGAAAAGAGCTTGTCCTAGAGTGGAGGCATAACCTGGGACAGGGAGCGGCTGTAAGGCTAATAAGCGAGCCGGAGGTTTTAGATAAGTTAAAATCCCTTGCCGAGGAGGTGGTGGATTTTTTTGATCTGCGTTTTGCCTCCATTGATGTGGTAAAGACAAAAGGAGAATATAAGATACTGGAGATTAACAGCGGAGTGATGATGGAAAACTTTGCCAGCACGGATGAAAAGTGCTATCAGCTTGCAAAGCAAATCTACACAAAAGCTATCTACAGTATGTTTGGAATAGATAAAGCATAATAAGGAGGATTATCATGCTTAATTTTGAGGAGGAGCTGGCAAAGTTTAAGCCGGTTACTGAGGTGGAGGACGCAGAGGAGATCATCAACGGCGAGCCACTGGTGGATTTGACAGATATCATGAGGCAGATGCTTCAGGAGGTTGTGGCAAAGGAATAAGGCAGGAGGCAGCGTTGTGAAATGTTTTCGTTGTCAGGCACAGCTCACCAAACAGGATGTTTGCTTAAAATGCGGTGTGAATGTGCGTTTATATAAAAAAATAATATATAGCTCCGACCATCTTTACAATCTGGGGTTGGAGAAAGCAAATCAGAGGGATCTGACAGGGGCTAGAAATTATCTGCGCCAGAGTTTGCAGCTAAATAAGGAGCATGTTCAGGCGAGAAATCTTTTGGGTCTCATATATTATGAGCTTGGGTATCCGGCGGAGGCCAGCCGAGAGTGGGTGTTAAGCGAAAACTTTCAGCCGGAGGGTAACCCGGCTACAGAGTATTTGAGACGCATAGAGCGTAAGATGGGATCAATAAGTGGTTCGGTAAAGCGATATAATCAGGCACTGGCATATTTAGAGCAGGGCAGCAGGGATTTGGCGATCATACAGATGAAGCAGCTGATGACGCGCTCATATCAGATGATATGCGCAAGGCAGCTGATGGCGCTTTTATATATGCAGGACGGATATTTTAACCGAGCCAAAAAGATTTTGTTAAAGTGTGCCAAGGTGGATGAGGGAGATCCAACCACCAAGCGATATTTAAAGGCTTTGGATGAGCGAAAGCCCGTGGGAAAGGACAGCTCTATAAGGCAGGCTGTTGTTGAGGCGGTGGAGACGCCGCGGGAGACAGACGTGATCATTCCACAAAACAACCGGGAGTATGGCTCATATTTTATGTATGTGTTATACATCATGATCGGGCTGATACTTGGCGCTGGCTGTATTTATTATATCGTGGTGCCCAGTGTGCGCCAGCAGGAGCAGGAGAATAACCGGGCGGCGCTTGAAAGCTATGAGATGAGCCTCATGGATTTTCAAAATCAGATTGTCGACTACGTAGCAGAGGTGGCGCGCTTAGAGGAGGAGATATCGGTCCTTGAGGATGAAATTGCGAAAGCGGAGCCGCTTTCAGAAAGTGTCTATGAGGATCTTTTATCGGTGCTTACTGCCTATATCAATAATGACGTAGAAGCCATAATGGACGAGATACTGGCACTTGACCCGGATATAGACGATGAGCTCTATCAGGATATCTATCAGCGCCTGAGAGATGATTACGAGGACAATATGGGAAGCAGGTGCTTCTATAGGGGCACCGAGTACATGGATGAAGGGGAGTATGAGGATGCTTTGGTAATGTTTGAGTTAGCCTGCCAGATTAACGGGGTGGATGCGCGGATCTTATATTACCTTGGTCTTTCCCATGAGCTTACAGGTGATTTAACCTGGGCAGCTTACTATTACCAATATGCGATCGTAAATTTCCCAGATGATGACTGGACGGAAAACTCCACAGAACGTCTGCAAAGCCTGCTAAGCCAGAACAGAAGTCTGGAGGTGCCGGAGGTTTCGGCGGGAGATGATCTGGACGGCCTGACAACAGAGAGCCCAGAAGCTCTTCCCGAGCCTTCTGAGGATGAGTAAAACGATCAACACTATGAAAAAAACGGAGGCCTTGTATGCCAATTAAGATACCGGACGCCCTTCCCGCAAAGGAGATTCTTGAGGGCGAAAACATATTTGTCATGACACAGTACCGGGCGCTTCACCAGGATATTCGTCCGCTTAGCGTACTGATATTAAATCTCATGCCCACTAAGGAGGTCACGGAGACGCAGCTTTTGCGAAAGCTCTCAAACACACCTCTCCAGATTGAGGTGGAGTTTTTAAAGACGGCAAGCTACATCCCCACCCATGTGGACGCGGGGCACTTGGAGATGTTTTACAAGACCTTTGATGAGATCAAGGACAGAAATTATGACGGAATGATAATCACAGGAGCGCCCTTAGATTATTTCCCATTTGAGAAGGTGGAATACTGGGATGAGCTTTGCACCATCATGGAGTGGGGAAAGACCCATGTGCACTCCACCATGCATCTTTGCTGGGGCGCGTATGCTGGTCTGTATTATCTGTACGGAATACAAAAAAGCGACAGAAAGGAAAAGCTCTCCGGCATATACTCGCATGTGATCAGAAAGCATGGCTCCCCGCTTTTTAGGGGCTTTGACGAGGTTTTCTATGCCCCGCATTCAAGGGCGATGGAGATTTACGAGGAGCAGATACTAAAGGTGCCGGAGCTTGAGATTATGGCGACATCACCGGAGGCTGGCATCTCAATTGTAAAGTCCACGGACAGCAAGAATTTCTTTGTCACATGCCATCCGGAGTATGACTATGACACGCTTTTGCTGGAGTATGAGCGCGATATGGCAAAGGGGCTAAATCCGCAGCTGCCAGTAAATTATTTCCCGGACGATGACGTGACAAAAAAGCCGATTGTCACATGGCGATCCACTGGACAGCTCCTTTATTCCAACTGGCTAAACTTCTATGTATATCAGACCACGCCCTATGAACTGCATAAGATCAGCAAAAAGGGTAAGGATGAATAAAAACGTTTCCTTAGTTTGATGCCGGCAGGATGTACCTGCCGGTTTTTTGACCAGGACTGTTTGAGAGAGAAAGCGGTGAAATGTATGAGACAATATAATGTGAAGGGGATGCACTGTGCTGCGTGCAGCGTTAGGATTGAAAAAGCTGTGGGCACCCTTCCGGGGGTGAGTAGCTGTAGTGTAAACCTTCTTACAAACTCCATGGGAGTGGAGGGGACTGCCACAGATGCAGAGATAATTAAAGCGGTAAAAGACGCGGGGTATGGCGCATCGCCAAAGAAAAGAGAAAAAAATAAGGACGCACAGGCCGCAGATGAGCTTGGCGCGCTTGCTGAGCGTGAGACAGCGCAGCTAAAAAAAAGGATGGTGGCTTCGGTCGTTTTTTTGCTGGTGCTCATGTATTTTTCCATGGGACATATGATGTGGGGCTGGCCCCTACCTGTAAGGCTTTCAGAAAATCATGTGGCTGTGGGGATTATACAGCTCCTGCTTACCATCGCCATTATGGTGATAAATCAGCGCTTTTTTATCAGTGGATTTAAGGGGCTTATAAATAAAGCTCCTAATATGGATACACTGGTAGCACTGGGCTCTGCCGCAGCATTTGTCTACAGCACATACGCTCTTTTTGCCATGACAGATGCCGAGCTACACATGGACATGGAAGGCGTTATGCGCTACATGGATGAGTTCTACTTTGAATCCGCCGCCATGATACTTACGCTCATCACAGTGGGAAAGATGTTGGAGGCAAGATCCAAGGGAAGGACGACGGACGCACTGAAAAGCCTTATGAAGCTTACACCAAAGACTGCGGTGGTAGAAAAGGATGGAATAGAGAGGGAGGTAGCAGTTGACAGCCTGAAAAAAGATGACATCTTTGTGGTACGCCCGGGGGAGAGTATTCCTGTTGACGGAGTGATAATCGAGGGAAGCACCGCCGTCAATGAATCGGCGCTCACCGGAGAGAGCATACCGGTGGACAAGGCGGTCGGCGACGGGGTGAGTGCCGCCACGATCAATCAGTCCGGCTTCATACGCTGCCGTGCGACAAGGGTAGGAGAGGATACAACCCTGTCACAGATCATCCGCATGGTAAGCGACGCTACGGCCACAAAAGCACCGATAGCAAAGGTGGCGGATCGGGTTTCCGGAGTGTTTGTGCCGGTGGTAATAGGCATCGCACTGGTTACCTTTGCTGTGTGGCTTATAGCGGGCAGAGGAGTGGGCTTTTCCCTGGCGCGAGCTATCTCCGTGCTGGTAATAAGCTGTCCATGCGCACTGGGGCTTGCAACCCCTGTGGCGATTATGGTGGGCAGCGGCGTTGGAGCTAAAAATGGTATTCTGTTTAAGACGGCAGTGTCCTTAGAAGAGACAGGAAAGACTAAGATTGTGGCGCTTGATAAGACCGGCACCATTACGGAGGGGCACCCCCGTGTGATGGATGTTCTTCCCGCAGAGGGCGTTAGTGACAAGGAGTTAGTAGAAAAGGCATATAGTCTGGAGCTAAAGAGCGAGCATCCTCTGGCAAGAGCCATTGTGCAGTACGCGGATAATCTGAAAATATCGGCTCTAAAAACAGAGGATTTTGAGGCGCTTAGCGGAAGTGGCCTAAGGGCCGTGGCAGACGGCAAAAACCTCTACGGTGGAAATCGTGGGCTGATAGAAAAATACTCTACACTTACAGATGACATGTTAGAGATGGAAGAAGGTCTGGCAGAAGCGGGAAAAACGCCCCTCTTTTTTGTAGAAGAAGATAGGCTTTTAGGGATTATCGCCGTGGCGGATGGAATTAAAGAAAATAGTCCGAAGGCCATAAGACAGCTAAAAGATATGGGTATCCGTGTGGTGATGATAACCGGAGACAATGAGCGCACGGCAAAGGCTATCGGGGCTTTGGCAGGAGTGGATGAGGTCTATGCGCAGGTGATGCCGGATGGTAAGGAACAGGTTATCAAGAAGCTTAAAGAAAGCGGTAAGGTTGCGATGGTGGGAGATGGCATCAACGATGCGCCGGCACTTACCAGGGCGGATATGGGTATAGCCATCGGTGCAGGAGCGGATGTGGCGATAGACGCTGCGGATGTAGTGCTTATGAAGAGTGATCTTGAAGATGTCCCCGCTGCCATAAGGCTTAGCCGCAAGACCTTGCGAAATATCCATGAGAATCTGTTCTGGGCATTTTTCTACAATGCCATCGGGATCCCCATCGCGGCAGGGGTGTTTATCCCGCTGTTTAATTTACAGCTAAACCCCATGTTTGCCGCGGCTGCAATGAGCTTATCAAGCTTTTGCGTTGTGACAAATGCATTGAGACTAAACCTTGTTAAAATACGTGAGTTTGATAGCTGATATGGGAAAAAAGAAGGGCAAAGAAAAGATGATACGATCTTTTCTTTGCCCTTCTTTATAATGGTGCTTTGCATTTGCGCTCTTTAAGAGCCATATAAAAAGGAGGAGAGGCCACCGGAATGGATCCAGCAGCCCATTATGAAAAAAATATTTGTTAGCGTCAACGAGGCTTTTTCTCAACCTCTGATGAAAGGATAACGGGTAATATTGAACACATAATGTTATATTTGTAAACAATTTGTGAAACAAGCGAGAAAAAGTCATAAATTTCATGCTTGCATGAAAATTTATGACTT
>CAZYLH010000039.1:0-13204 GCA_964648695.1 uncultured Lachnospiraceae bacterium
ATGTAAGGACTGCCCGGTTGTAGGATAAACCTATAACCGGGTATTTTTATGATCAATATTGCCTTTTACAAAGCAGGATGCAATCCTGCGATATGCGAATGCCTAGCAGGACCTAAGGGAGTGCGCGGCACGGAACAATCCGTAGGCATCGAGGCTAGGGCTTCTGACCACGATATCAAAATATAGGAAATGTATCTGATTTTGTGCAATCTTTTTTATCATATATGATAGCTTTTTGTTGTAGAATGTCTAAAAACAGATAGTTAGTATCAACTGAATGTGGATTTTATCTGCTAAGGAGACGGTATATGATTGCGATTATTGATTATGATGCGGGAAATCTTAAAAGCGTAGAAAAGGCACTGCTGCATATCGGAGAAAGCTGCATTGTCACCAGGGATAGGAAAGAGATACTACAGGCTGACAAGGTGATCTTGCCTGGAGTTGGAGCTTACGGGGACGCCATGGAGAACCTGAAAAAATTTGATCTGGTCGATGTGATAAAGGAAACGGTTGCACGAAATAAACCATTCCTTGGGATCTGTCTTGGACTTCAGCTAATATTTATCTCAAGTGAGGAGAGTCCGGGGGTGGCAGGGTTAGACCTTATTCCTGGAAAGATCGTTAGGATACCGGAAAAAGCCGGCCTTAAGATCCCGCACATAGGATGGAATTCCATCGAGGTTAAGCCAGAGAGCAGGCTGCTTAAGGGGATTGATAGCGGTTCATATGTCTATTTTGTTCATTCATATTACCTTAGGGCAGAAGATGAGAGGGATGTGTGTGCCGAGGCGGAGTACGGTGTAAATATTCATGCCGCAGTGGAGAGGGGAAATCTCTTTGCCACGCAGTTTCATCCGGAAAAGAGCGGTGCGCTTGGTCTTAAAATACTGAAAAATTTTGCAAATCTGTAAGGAGACTTACGTATGTATACAAAGAGAATTATTCCCTGCCTTGATGTAAATAAGGGCAGAGTGGTAAAGGGCGTGAATTTTGTTAATCTGCGGGATGCAGGAGACCCCGTTGAGATTGCGGCGGCTTACGATAAGGCGGGAGCTGATGAGCTGGTCTTTTTAGACATCACCGCATCATCCGATGCGAGAAGCATTGTCGTGGATATGGTGCGAAGAGTGGCTGAAAAAGTCTTTATACCATTCACAGTCGGAGGAGGCATTCGAAGCATTGAGGATTTTAAATCAATCCTTAGAGAGGGAGCGGATAAGATTTCTATAAACTCCGCTGCCATTACAGATCCAAACCTGATCTCTGAGGCCGCTGATAAATTTGGAAGTCAGTGCGTGGTGGTAGCCATTGACGCCAGGAGAAGATCGGACGGGGGCTGGAATGTTTTTAAGAACGGCGGGCGCATAGACACGGGGTTAGACGCCATAGAGTGGGCGGTAAAGGTTAATGAGCTGGGAGCGGGCGAGATTCTCCTTACCAGCATGGACTGCGATGGAACTAAGGCGGGTTATGACAATGAACTGACCAGACTTGTGGCGGACTGTGTAAGCATCCCAGTCATCGCATCCGGCGGCGCGGGAAATATGGATCATTTCTATGACGTCCTCACAGAGGGGGGCGCGGACGCAGCGCTTGCGGCAAGCCTGTTTCATTATAAGGAGATGGAAATCATCGACCTGAAAAAGAATCTGGCGAAGAGGGGGATATCAGTCAGATTATAGAAATGTCGGGCTTAGCGCTTTAAGCTCATATGAGCGTAAGATTTTAATAGGGTATAGGAAAAGGAGAAAAACTATGTGGATTGAGGGTAATTACAGGAGAAATTTGCTGGATATGCATATCGACGACTGGAGCGACGAATTTTTATCAAAGGTTGATCCGGAAAGGTATGCTGATGCCTTAGAGGACGCAGGAGTGCAGGCTGCAATGGTAAAGGCCATGCCGCACACAGGACTTTGCAATTATCCGACAAAGGTTGGAAGAATGCATAAGGGCCTAAAGGGCAGGGATTTCTTTGGGGCGGTATTAGAAGCGTGTCATAAGCGCGGGATAAAGGTTATCGCATATTTTAGTCAGGTTTTTGATAACTATGCATATGACAATCATCCAAGCTGGCGCACTGTAAGCGCGGACGGAAAGAACCACAAGGAGTTTCGGGGACTTGACTGTTTTAGAAATGGCAGGTATGGAATTGTATGCCCCAATAATCCGGAATACAGGGAGTATGTGAGAGCTCATCTTGTGGAGCTTAATCAGATGTATGACTTTGAGGGAATGTTTCTTGACATGACCTTCTGGCCGGATGTTTGTTATTGTCCTTGCTGTAAAGAGCGCTATATGAAGGAGACCGGAAGGGAGCTTCCTAAGATTATTGACTGGCAGGATGAAAATTTCCGTCAGTGGCAGCTGTGCCGTGAGAGGTGGATGGGAGAGTTTGCAGCTTTTACCACCGGATGTATTAAGCAGGTGCACCCGGAGTGCACCATAGAGCATCAGATGTCCATGGTGGCTTCAAGTTGGATCCACGCCTGCTCTGAGTGGATAAGCGATCAGGTGGACTATACCGGCGGGGATTACTACGGGGGCTTTTTGCAGCAGTCATTTATAAACAAGTACTACAAAAATATCACTCCAAACCTGCCCTTTGTCTATCACACCTCGCGCTGCGACCCGGCTCTTGAGTTTCACACCACCACAAAGAGCAGACAGGAGCTTTTGCTACATGTAATAACGGCTCTTTTGCATAACGGAGCTTTTCTTCTGGTGGATGCCATCAATCCGGACGGAACGATCGTGCCAGAGGTGTATCATGACCTTATGAAATCTATTTATAAGGAGACGCGTGGGTATGAGCAGTATGTAAACGGGGATCTTATCAGTGATGTAAAAATATGGTTTGCCACCCATTCCAAGTTTGATCCGAATGAGACAAAAATCCCCATGACTAATAAGAGCTTTGGGCCGGAATATTTCATGGACGCGCCTGTAAAGCTTGCAGCAATACTGCGGGAGAAAAACATTACCTTTGATGTAATCGGCAGTAAGAATTTAGCGGACTGTAATGGAAAGGTTCTTGCGATCTGTCATGTGGCGCAAATCTTAGATGATGAGATGGAGCAGATAGAGCGCTTTGTAAAAGAGGGCGGAAAGCTTTATGTAAGCGGCCCCATAGGTCATCCCCGATTAGCAGAGCTCTTAGGCGTTTACTTTACGGGAGTATGTGCTAATCCGCAGACAGAGGAATCTTTTACTTATTTGGATCCAACAAAGGAAGGGCGGGTGTTTTTTGAGGGCTTTTCATCAATAGCGCCCCTATCCGTTCCCATGCCTCAGTATGAGATAGAGCTTTTAGAAGATCAGGGAGTAAAAATCCTTGCGACACTGACGCTTCCATATACAGTTCCAAACACCCCCGATTTTGCTGCCATCCATTCCAATCCGCCGGGAATTCACACAAACAGGCCGGCGGTTATAGAAAGATGCGTTGGAGAGGGGAGTATACTTTACGCCGCTGCACCAATCGAGATGTCGCGTCCGTATATGAGCCGACAGGCAGTTGGACGAATTTTTGACTATCTGGTCGGAAAAAGGAGCATTATAAGCGACGCTCCCAAGATGGTTGAGACACTAATGTGGGAGAAGGATGGAGATCTATTTGTCGCACTCTTAAACGAGCAGGAGGAACCTCCGATAATTCCGGTTCATGACATCTCTATTAAGGTTCATGGTGATTATGCAAGAGCAGAGCTTTTGGAGACGGGCGAGGAGCTAAAGATAAGAAAGACTGATGAGGGCTGTGAGGTAAGCCTAAAAAAGCTCTCGGTATATGCGGTGATACGGTTTGTCAAGTAAAGAAGCTTTTTTATAAACATTGCGTTAAAGGGCTGCGGGCTTAAGGGCTTGCAGCTCTTTTGCATGGGGCATTAGACGCTTAAGGTCAAATTAACATAAATATAAACGTGGGTTATAACAGATAGAAAAAAGAGCAATAAGAAATAAATTCTGTTTATATTGACGTTTTATGTATGGCCTGATAGAATGGCTTTTAGATTTTAGAAAGGAGGAGCGGGTGTATGAGCAAAATCGTGTTGTCGTTGCTGGTGGACAACCAGGCGGGAGTGCTTAGCAGGGTCTCCGGGTTGTTTAGCAGACGTGGATATAACATCGACAGCCTTACTGTGGGAGAGACGGAGAACCCGAAATTTTCACGCATGACCGTGGTGGCAAGTGGAGAGCCTGAAGCGTTAGAGCAGATCCAGAAGCAGCTGGCAAAGCTGGTGGACGTGGTTGAGATCAAGGCGCTTGAGCGTGAGACATCCGTTACTAGGGAATTAGTTTTGGTAAAGGTTTCCGTGGATGCTGAGGATCGCCATAAGATAACTGAGATCGCGGATATTTTCCGCGCGAAAATCGTGGATGTGTCTAACGCTTCTATGATGTTAGAGCTTACGGGTAATACCGCAAAGCTGGAGGCGTTTATAAGCTTATTAGAGGGCTTTCACATTCGGCAGCTGGTTCGCACGGGCGTTGCGGGGCTTTCAAGAGGCTGCGCGGATAAGAAAGAACAGTAAGAAATCCTAAATCATATTTAAATTTTTGGAGGAAAAAGAAATGGCAGCAAGAATTTATTATCAGGAGGATTGTAATTTATCCTTACTTGACGGCAAGACAATTGCTATCATCGGATATGGAAGTCAGGGACATGCACATGCGCTGAACTTAAAAGAGTCAGGATGTAATGTCATCATCGGGCTGTATGAGGGCTCCAAATCCTGGGCAAAGGCAGAGGCACAGGGCTTTACCGTATATACAGCAGCAGAGGCTGCAAAGCGCGCTGACATCATCATGATCCTTATAAATGATGAGCTTCAGGCTGAGCTGTATAAGAACGATATTGAGCCAAACCTTGAGCCAGGAAATATGTTAATGTTTGCGCACGGCTTTAACGTTCACTTTGGCCTTATAAAGGCTCCAAAGGGCGTGGATGTCACCATGATCGCACCTAAGGCTCCGGGACACACTGTAAGAAGTGAGTATCAGGCCGGAAAGGGAACTCCCTGCCTTGTGGCTGTAGAGCAGGATGAGACAGGAAAGGCACTTGACATGGCGCTTGCATATGGACTTGGCATCGGCGGCGCAAGGGCAGGTATCTTAGAGACCAACTTTAGAACAGAGACAGAGACAGACCTCTTTGGTGAGCAGGCAGTTCTTTGCGGCGGCGTATGCGCGCTTATGCAGGCGGGCTTTGAGACGCTGGTTGAGGCAGGATATGATCCCAGAAATGCATACTTTGAGTGTATCCATGAGATGAAGCTGATCGTTGATCTTATTTATCAGAGCGGTTTTGCCGGAATGAGATACTCCATCTCAAACACTGCTGAGTACGGCGACTACATCACCGGCCCCAAGGTTATCACCGAGGAGACAAAGAAGGCGATGAAGAAGATCCTGTCAGATATCCAGGACGGCACATTTGCCAAGGACTTCCTGCTTGACATGTCAAGCGCGGGCGGCAAGGTTCACTTTAACGCTATGAGAAGAAAGGCTGCTGAGCATCCTGCTGAGAAGATCGGCGAGGAAATCAGAAAGCTATACAGCTGGAACGGCGAGGATAAGCTGATTAATAACTAAGATAAATGGCCCTGCGAAAATTGCAGGGCCTTTGTTTAAGACAGCGAAAGAGGTGTGTGTGCGCGGATAAAGTCCAAAAACTGGGAGACGGCGTTGTTTTGAGGCATTAGAGAGGTGGTTGCAAAGCCAATGATCCGGTGAGGAATGGGGATCTCTAAGGGGATTTGCGTTAAAATACCTGCGTCAAGCTCCTTTTGAACGCATTCTTTTATACAGCATCCGACCCCTAGCCCGATTCTTGCAAACTCTATGAGAAGGTCCATAGTGGATACTTCTAAGATGTTTGAGAAGGTCAGCTGCTGATCATCCAGATATGCATCAATGTGGTGGCGCGTCATGTTTTTCTGATCTAAGAGCATCACCGTGCTCTGTGTTAGGATATCCTCATTGTGGGCACTGCGGATCCTGAAATTTTCCATATAGGTGGGACTGCACACGAAGATGTCCTCAATCTCCGCCACCGGCATAAACTCCAGATTTTTAAGATAGTGGGGCTTGGCGATGACGCCAAGGTCAATTCGGTGCTGCTCTAAAAGGGAGATGGTCTGGGCAGAGTCCTGATTTTCTATGGTAAATTTTAAATGTGGGTGAAGGCGCACATATTCTTCTAAGTAGGGGAGTAAAATGTATTTGCAAAGGGTGGTGCTTACGCCAATGCGGATATGACCAACTCCAAGCTCGTGGATTTTTGAGAGTTCCTCCTCCCCTCTTGAGATAGCCTCAAAGGCGGTCTTTACATAGTCGTAGAGAATTTTTCCCTCGTCCGTGAGGGAGACGCCGCGGGAATTTCTCACAAAAAGCATGGTGTTTAGGCTTTCCTCTAACTTGTTTATGGATTTGCTGATGGCGGGCTGGCTGATATAAAGCTCCCTGGCAGCCCTGGAAATATTTCCTGTGTTGGCAACAGTGTAAAAGACACGGTACAGTGAGAGATTTTGCTCCATACCTTACTCCTTTCTACGAAAAACGGCCACTTTTTTGTGGCATGTGCATATAAATTTTGGTTATGGTATATATAGATAATATGTATTTTTATTATACCACAGCCTGTGATAGACTACAAGAAACTGTGACTAGAACGAAAATTTTTTTAGGAGGAATCTTATTATGGGAATGACGATGACGCAGAAAATTTTAGCGTCCGCTGCAGGTCTTGAACATGTCGCGGCTGGGCAGCTTATCGAGGCGAACTTGGACCTCGTGCTGGGAAATGATATTACCTCCCCGGTGGCGATAAATGAGATGGAAAAGTTTGCGAGAAAAGGGGTATTTGACAAGGATAAGATCGCCCTGGTGCTTGATCATTTTGTGCCAAACAAGGATATAAAGTCCGCCGAGCACTGCAAATGCGTTCGTGAGTTTGCGGGCAATAATGATATCACAAACTTTTTTGATGTAGGTCAGATGGGAATAGAGCATGCCCTGCTTCCGGAAAAAGGTCTGGTGGTGGCAGGAGACGTTGTGATCGGCGCGGATTCTCACACCTGCACATATGGCGCACTGGGCGCATTTTCCACAGGTGTTGGAAGCACGGACATGGCAGCCGGAATGGCGACAGGAAAGGCATGGTTTAAGGTGCCAAGCGCCATTAAATTTGAGCTGGTTGGAAAGCCCGGCCCCTGGATTTGCGGAAAAGATGTGATCTTGCACATCATCGGAATGATCGGTGTGGACGGCGCGCTGTATCAGTCGATGGAGTTTACGGGAGAGGGCATAAAGTATCTCTCCATGGATGATCGCTTTACCATATCAAACATGGCCATAGAGGCGGGCGGCAAGAACGGGATCTTCCCAGTGGACGATGTGACTATCGCCTATATGAATGAACACTCTAAAAAGCCTTATAAGGTTTATGAGGCGGATGAGGATGCGGAGTACACCGCCGTTTATACCATCGATCTTAGTACATTAAAATCCACTGTGTCCTTCCCGCATTTGCCGGAAAACACCCATACCATTGATGAGGTGGGTGATATTGCAATAGATCAGGTGGTGATCGGGTCCTGCACAAACGGACATATAGAGGACTTAAGAAACGCTGCAAAGGTTTTAGAGGGCAGGACTGTGGCAAAGGGGGTGCGCGCTATCGTTATTCCTGCAACACAGGCCATCTACCTTCAGGCAATGGAAGAAGGCCTTTTGGAGACCTTTATAAAGGCAGGAGCGGTTGTAAGCACCCCTACCTGCGGGCCGTGTCTTGGCGGATATATGGGCATTCTTGCTGCGGGTGAGCGCTGTGTCTCCACCACCAATAGAAATTTTGTGGGCAGAATGGGTCATGTGGATTCTGAGGTTTATCTGGCGAGCCCTGCGGTGGCGGCGGCAAGCGCAGTAACAGGAAAGATTTCTGGCCCCTTAGAGCTGGGATTATAGGAGGTAGATATGCAAGCAAAGGGAACAGTATTTAAATTTCATGACAATGTGGACACGGATGTGATCATCCCTGCAAGGTATTTAAATTCCTCCGATCCCGCAGAGCTGGCAAAGCACTGCATGGAGGATATCGACATCACCTTTGTCGACAGGGTAAAAAAGGGTGATATCATTGTGGCGGGCAAGAACTTTGGCTGCGGTTCATCAAGAGAGCATGCTCCGATCGCTATCAAGGCCGCAGGTGTTAGCTGCGTGATCGCAAAGACTTTCGCCAGGATTTTTTACAGAAATGCCATAAACATTGGTCTGCCCATCATCGAGTGTGATGAGGCTTATGATGCCATAGAGGCAGGAGACGTGGTGGAGATTGACTTTGATAACGGCATTATCTATGACCGCACAAAGGGGACTTCTTTTAAGGGACAGGCGTTTCCTCCTTTTATGCAAAAGATCATCGCCGCAGAAGGGCTTATAAATTATATCAATTCAGAAAAGTAAGCTTTGACTATTTTAGATAAGCTGTTATGATGTTTTGTAGATTTATAAACCATTTTTAGGAGGTGTATATGAGTGAAAAAAAGGCGTTAAAGCTGCATATGGGACCGGCACAGTGCTCTCTTGACCTGGGAGACGGAAGCGAGAGAGGGCTTTATGTGAATCAGGATTATATTCTCTCAAAGCTTGGAAGACCACATAGAGCAATCAGCCTGATGTACTGTTATTATCCTATGGATGAAGGATGGCCGGGAAGGGCAAGCGTGGTACATGCAAACCCGAATGTCTCATTTGCATGGGATTTTCCGTATGACGACTATTTTACATACAAGGGCGGGTTAAATGGTGATCTTAACGATGAGCCATTTACCTACATGCGCGACGTGAGAAGGCATGGACAGGATGTGCTCTTGACACTGACCATAGACCCTAACCTTACAGACGAGCATTTGATTGCTGTGGCAAAGGATCTTCGCACCTTTGGAAGAGTGCTGATGCGCATTAACCACGAGGCCACTGGCGACTGGTTCTCCTTTACAAAACGAACAACCTATCAGGGAGTGGCGGATTTTTATGTGCGCTTCCACAGAATTATCAAGGAGTATGCACCAAATGTCTCCACGATTCTTTGCATCGGCGGTGTGGAGCATCCGGAAAAGAGCGATGAGATCGAGATGGAAAAGGAGTTTTCACAGGCGGTAAAGGAGACGGACATCTGGTCTGTGGACAAGTACATGGCGCTGCACTGGGGATGGCCCTATGACGTTGCAGAGCCCGGCGGTAGTAGCCACAGAAGGGATACGGTTGAAAAAACCTATAACCTTACCAAGCTTAGTTATAACCGTTTTAAGTACATCAACGGCGGAGTGGCTAAGCCCATGGTAATGAGCGAGTTTAATGCGGACGGAGATGTGACGGGGCCTTATGATCAGGCAGTGATGGTCAGAGAATTCTGCGAGATGCTAAAGGCAGATCCCGAAAAGTGGTTTTCCGGTTTTACATTTTACCAGTTTAGGGATGACGGAAGACTGGGACTGGAGATTACGGATCCAAACAACAGCGAGGTGGGAATAGAACAGCCTGTGCTTGCAGAGTATAAGAAAATCATCCATGAGGACTTCTTTAGTCCTTTAATGGAGGAAGGTGATGAGGCAGAATTCCCGCTTACCCTACGCTGGGGCGGAGCTGAGGATGCGGATGGTGTCGCTGTCCCTTTACACATGGAGGGCAACCCTCATTTTGCAGAGGTGTATTTTGACGATGAGCTGGTGGATTTAAACCTGATGATGGAGTTAAATGGCTGGTGGTTTTATAAGGCACCCGGCGTAAAATGCATCGACATGATGAGCGCCTTTTTTGAAAAGCCCCTAACAGGCCCCTGCGATATGACCTTAAAGCTTTTTGCACCTCCTGCCACAGGAGAAAATGACCCATCCCAGGGCGATGACTGGCAGACCAATTACTATACGGTGTTAAAAAAGCTTCCGAAAATTCGTCTGCGCTTTGCGCCGGTTGAAGAGTAAAAATTTAAACAAAAGGAGCTGTCATAAAATGGACAGCCCCTCTAAACTTAAAAAGAGCTGCCACACTGGTTATTTAGTGCGACAGCTCTTTTTGGGGTGTAAATATGAGGGATTAAACAATAGGTGCTTACACCCATGGCCTGGGTGTTTTAGCATTTGTTATGCCACTTTTACTCAATGACAAAAAAGGTTATTGTACAGGGCTTAAGCTCAGTGGAGCCTGCAGGAGTGGAAACGCCGTTTAATTCTGGCATTGTGTATTCATCCGGCATCTCTAAAACTTTACCGTTTAGCATAATTTTCTGGGAACGCAAAGCGTCTGAGCTTAATGTGTAGCGAAGACATGACGGTGTCTCAACGAAAGCAGAGTCAGTCTGGCTGTTATTGATATATATATAGCAGACACCTTTATCGTTTCCTTTTAAGCTGTAGGCATACAGATGAACGCCCTCA
The DNA here is from genome assembly GCA_964648695.1 of uncultured Lachnospiraceae bacterium. Taxonomy (GTDB): domain Bacteria; phylum Bacillota; class Clostridia; order Lachnospirales; family Lachnospiraceae; genus UBA4292. The sequence goes on from CAZYLH010000039.1 coordinate 10,440, forward strand.
CGGATTTGCTCATGGGTGTCATAAACGGTTTCTCCCGTAAGTCGATTAAAGAGAAGACCAGCCCAGTACTGAGGTCTTGGTTGATGCGTCTCGGCATCCAAAAGTCCGTAAGCACTGCTTGCAAGTGTATTGTGGAAAATTATTCCTTTGGTTTTAGTGCTGAAACGACACATTTCGTCAATATAACGTATGCATTCAACGAAGGTGGGAGCCCATGTACTGCCTCCACAGGCAGCGTCTGCACTCTCGGTTATCCACATGTCTGCGTCCGGAGCATAACCGTCACGCAGCTTCATCGCGTAATCCAAATCACTCATGGTAAGCCCAAGGTATTCTTCTGTTAGAGCTTTGGAGAAGGGATGATGGGATCCGAAAAACTGTCCGCGTTCACTATTTCCGGTATAGCTGTGGAAACTGTAATATTTTGGAACAGCCTTAATATGCTTTAGCAAATCTTCGGTCGTCAGCAATTCAATAAGTGAACCGCCGACCATTGCATTTCGAGGGCTGTCTGCTGCACAAGGACCGACAAGCTTTGTCTCAGGATGATTTTTGTAAAGCCAATCTGCAAAAAGATCATGATCACGTCCAAATGCCTCTGAATTATAATTTGGCGGAAGCAGCGGATCGATGAGAAGATTCGGCTCATTCATAAATTCAGCGTAGTCGATCTTCATTCCCTGGGAAGCTGTATAATCCCAAAGGGCTGCGGCTTGATAAGGGATCCATTCTCCAGTGCCGTCCTTGTGAACGCCGGTGCAGTTGGCCACACTGACAAGAATTTCACCGCCAACCTCTTTTACAAAATCCAGAGCTCCCTGCCACTGTTCCTTTGTGAGGATATACTCAAAGCCATCCGGCACTTTGCCGCCTGTAGAGTTGTCAAGGTCGTAATATGTACGTGTGGCCCAGCTTCCGCTAAAGCGAATAACTGAAGGAGCCAGTGCTTTTGCAAGGGTACGTATACGCGGTTCGTATAAATTGATTGCCGGGATTTGGATATGAAGCCCTTTAAGTAATTCCATTACATCCTCAGGATTATCAGGTACAGGAAAGGGCTCGGCACCGCTGATTTGTTCCGGTGTGTATGGCTTCCAGAAAGTGCCTCCGGTAAGTTCTGTCATTTCAATATTATAGCTTTGCTGGCGCATATCTCGATTTCGGATTTTAGTCAGCGTAGATGGATTTAATGTAATTTTAGAACTCATTAGTTGTCTTCCTCCTGCTGTTTAGATTGTTTTAAAGCCGCCATTTTTTCGGCGTTTTCTTCCACTGTCTTTTTGGTAAGTGGCATGAATATCATAAATATCAAAGAGAAGATAAAACAGATAGCGGGCAGGCCTATTCCAAGATTATAAACGCCTTTTACCACAGATTCGGTCTGCACGGTGGCCAACTCATCATAATTGATAAGCACAAGTCCCCATCCGCCAACGCCTGTGGTAATAGCACCAGCCATTTTACGCATAAAACTGTTCAGTCCATATACAGTGCCGCCTACATTATCTCCAGATACTAAGTAGTGGTTATCGATACAGTCGTTAAGAAGTGCATAACCAACCATTGTAACGATTCCGATCCCAAAGAAAGCAAAAAATACAGCGACAAAATAGACCATTACACTGCTTGTATGTGACAGGTACAAAAGCAGATATGTTACTGTGGAAATTCCAAGTCCAATAACGGAAAGCTCTTTTTTACCAATACGTTTTGACACAGGAGAAACGAACAGTGCCGGCAGAAGCATCGCAACGAGCATCACAAGACTTGCAAGACCGGAAAGACTGGTGTTTCCAAAATAGTCGAGGAACATATACTGATTAAATGTTGTAAACATCGTAGTGGATGCGTAAAGGAAAACTGAAAAAGCGATAGAGGTCACGATAGCACGGTCCTTAAAGCATCCAAGAACTGCGCGCGTGGAGTCGCTCTTTTTGGTCTCTTCTTTATTGCTGATACGTATACGCTCAACAGATCCGAAATAGCAAAGCAACAGACAGATAAGTGCTCCGATTCCTAAGAATATGGAAGCTATGAAAAAGCGAGGGCCGCTGGCAACATCATTGCCGTCGGCATCCTGTGTGTAGACTACTAAAGGAATGATGATTCCAAGTATACAGCCTCCGATTGTTGAACCTGCGCTGCGCCAGGTGGACAGACTGGAACGTTGACCGGGATCCTCAGTTATAACGGCAGACATTGCGCCGTAAGGAATGTTTACTGCAGTATAAAAAACGGATCCAAAAAGCAGATATGTAACGGTCAGCCACACAACTTTTATCCATTGCGCGGCGTCAGCCAACCAAAAGTTATACATAAGAATATTACAGATTACCAAGGGAACGGAGGCGTATGCCATCCAGTGACGATAGCGTTCTCCGTTTTTCCCAACGTGTGTGTCTGTAACACGTCCCACGAAAACATCAGTGCCGGCATCGACAAAACGTGCAAGCATGAACAGGGTACCAACTATGCCGGCGGAAATTCCCATAACTTTGGTGTAAAACACTAACAAATAGCTGTTAGCAAATGTTAGAACCAGGTTACATCCAACATCACCCAACATGTAGGCACATTTGTCAATAATGCCAAATTTTCTCTTTTCTTCCATTTTATGGCCTCCTTTAAATTTTTGCTCGGGTGCTTTTAGGCTGCCCGTAAGAGACGGATTGCTCCCGAAGGTCTTTATGAGAGCTGTCGCTTGTTTCATTATAATATTCTGTTTATAGGGCGCATATTGTCAAAAAATGATATTTGTCACCTTG
>CAZYLH010000040.1:0-12805 GCA_964648695.1 uncultured Lachnospiraceae bacterium
ATGGTATTCCAGAACTACGCTCTGTATCCTCATATGTCCGTATATGACAACATGGCGTTCGGTCTGAAGCTGAGAAAGGTTCCGAAGAATGAGATTGACAAGGCTGTGCAGGAGGCTGCCCGTATCCTTGGTATTGAGAATCTCCTTGACCGTAAGCCTAAGGCGCTGTCCGGTGGTCAGAGACAGCGTGTTGCTATGGGTCGTGCGATTGTGCGTAATCCCAAGGTATTCCTCATGGATGAGCCTCTCTCAAACCTTGACGCAAAGCTTCGTGTACAGATGAGAATTGAGATCTCCAAGCTTCATCAGAGACTGGAGGCAACCATCATCTACGTAACACATGACCAGACAGAGGCTATGACCCTTGGTACCAGAATCGTTGTTCTCAAGGATGGTATCATTCAGCAGGTGGATACACCTCAGAACCTGTATGACAAGCCCGCTAATAAGTTCGTAGCAGGATTTATCGGTTCTCCTCAGATGAACTTAATCAGCGCTGTTATCGAGAAAGAGGGCAATGATGTTTTAGTTAAATTCGGCGACAACAAGGTTGTTCTGCCAGAGGATAAAGCGAATGCGCTTGCAGACTCCGGCTATATCGGAAAAGAGGTTATCTTTGGTATCCGTCCTGAGGATATCAATGACGATGCGGCGTTTATCGAGTCTTCCTCAGGAAGCGTGATTGAAGCTACGATCCGTGTATACGAGCTTCTGGGTGCGGAGGTTTATCTGTACTTTGACATTGACGACGTGTCATTTACCGCTCGTGTAGATCCTCGTACACCAGCAAGACCTGGCGATACTGTTCGCTTTGCCCTAGATCTGACAAAGATTCATATCTTTGACAAGGAGACAGAAAACGTAATCCTAAACTAATAGGGGTTTTGGCATAATACGCGAAAGATTTTAATATTTCTGGCGCCGCTGTGCAAATATGTACGGCGGCGCTTTTTAACGTTCTCCCATGAAAAATATGCATTATTCACAGTATTTTTGGAAATTTCCTCTTTCTTTTTTTTAAGAAATGCCCTAAAATATGCTTTAAGATTATATTGCGGAGGAAGATTGATGATTTCGAATCAGATATTGCAGAGTACTGTAGATGGGCTAAAAGGAATCGCACGCGTAGATCTGGGCATATATGATTCTAGCGGAAAGGCGCTTGTTGGCACATCATCGGATTTGGATATTACAAGCAGTGAGATAATGGCATTTGCAGCTTCCCCTGCCGACAGTCAGGTCCTAAACGGATGTCAATTTTTTAAGATTTATGACGATAATCAGCTGGAGTACGTACTACTGGCCAAGGGAGACAGTGACGACGTGTACATGATCGGAAAGATGACGGTTTTCCAGATCCAGAGCCTGCTGGTTGCATACAAGGAGCGGTTTGATAAGGATAATTTCATCAAAAATCTGTTGCTAGACAACATGCTCCTGGTTGACATATACAATCGCGCGAAAAAGCTCCACATCGAGATCTCCGTTCGCAGAGTGGTATTTATCATTGAAACGCAAAACGAGAAGGACAGTAATGCCTTAGAGACCGTCAGGAGTCTCTTCTCCTCCAAGACGAGGGACTTTATCACCGCGGTGGATGAAAAGAACATCATCTTGGTAAAGGAGCTTAAGATGAACGAGGGATATCCGGAAATGGATAAGACGGCAAATACCATTTTGGATATGCTAAATACTGAGGCGATGACGAAGGCGCGCGTAGCCTACGGCACCATCGTTAGGGAGATCAAGGAGGTTTCCCGCTCCTATAAAGAAGCTAAGATGGCAATGGAGGTTGGCAAGATTTTTTATAGCGACAAAAATGTGAGCGCCTACTCCAATCTTGGTATCGGACGGCTGATCTATCAGCTTCCCATGCCACTGTGCCGTATGTTTATCAAGGAGATCTTTGATGGGAAAAATCCGGAGGATTTTGACGATGAGACCATCACCACGATCAATAAATTTTTCGAGAACAACTTGAATGTCTCTGAGACCTCCAGACAGCTCTACATTCACAGAAACACGCTGGTATACAGGCTTGACAAGTTGCAGAAATTTACTGGGCTGGATCTGAGGGTTTTTGAGGACGCCATCACATTCCAGATAGCGCTGATGGTCGTAAAATATATGAAGCATGTTGAAAAAATAGATACTTGACATATAAAGACAGTCAAGATGATTTATGCCGGCCGATGTCAGGCCGGCATATTACATAATGAATAAAGATATACAAAAAGTTTATCCTAGGAGGATTTGAAATGGAAGATCTAAGAACCGAGGAAGAAACAGCGGATATGGAGCTGATAGAAGATACAGAGCAGACTTATGCAGACATGGAGTCAATAAAAGAAGCGAAAAAAAACCAGAAAGGAAGTTTTTTAAGCTCAGCGCTAAAGGTTTTTGTTGGCATTTTAATTGGCTTTTGCCTTGCGCTTCTTGCCGGTATGGCAGCCATATATTATCTGCAGTCTAACGAAAGCTCTACGGCAGAGGAATCACTGGCGGACATAACTGAAAAGATGGAGCTTTTGCAGGAATACATCGACTATTATTATCTGTTTGATGAGGACTATGAAGCCGTGGCAGAGGCGGTGTATAAGGCTATGATAGATGCTCTTGGAGATCCCTACTCGGCTTATTACACTGCGGAGGAATATGAGGCTTTGCTGGAATCATCAAGCGGTACCTACAGCGGAATCGGGGCAACAGTCACTAAGGATGAGGATACGGGATATGTGAGGATTGTCAGTCTGTATGAGGAAGGTGGAGCGTATGAGAGCGGCATTGTGGCGGATGATCTGATCATGGAGGTCGATGGAACGGATATTGGCGATTTGGATCTCTCCTCCGCGACGGCGATGATGAAGGGAGAGGAGGGAACCACCGTGGATGTGACGGTTTACAGAGAATCCACCGGCGAGACCCTCTCATTTACGATCACACGTAAGCAGATTTCGGTTGAGACAGTGACCTATGAGATGCTTGATAACAATGTCGGCTATATACTGATCTCGTCATTTGACGGCGTGACCACAGAGCAATTTGAGGAAGCGCTTGAAGAGCTTACGGCGCTTGGAATGGAAGCGCTGATCGTGGATTTGCGGGATAATTTAGGAGGCCTTTTGACCACAGTTAATGACATTGTTGATATGCTGCTGCCGGAGGGACTGATCGTCTACACGGAGGATAAGTACGGCAACCGTCAGGACTATTATTCTGACGATGAGTACATAGATGTGCCCCTTGCCGTGCTGGTAAACGGGAACAGTGCCAGCGCCTCCGAAATTTTTGCAGGGGCAATTCAGGATCATGAGAGGGGCATCCTTGTGGGGACTCAGACCTACGGAAAAGGGATTGTGCAGACATCCCGCCAGCTTTCGGATGGATCAGCCATCAAGCTGACGGTATCAAGGTATTATACGCCTAACGGAGTTTGTATTCATGGAGAGGGTATCACACCGGATATCGTGATCGAATATGATTCGGAAGCGGTGCAGGACCTGGATGAGGTGACCTGGCAGGATGACAACCAGCTGATGGCCGCCTATGAGGCGCTCTTGGAGGGGCTTGCCGAGTAACCTAAATGTTTATTTTTTACTGGGATTGTAAACATAAATGTGCTATAATATGCTGCGGTTTAGTGCTGCGGCATATTTTTTTAGAAAATAAGAGGGAGTGAGCTATGGATCATTTTAAGCTTGTATCCGAATATGCCCCCATGGGGGATCAGCCGCGTGCCATTGGTGAGCTGGTGGAGGGCTTTAGGGAGGGGAATCAGTTTCAAACCCTTTTAGGCGTCACTGGCTCTGGTAAGACTTTTACCATGGCAAATGTGATAGAGCAGCTTAACAGGCCCACGCTGGTGCTCGCTCACAACAAAACTCTGGCGGGGCAGCTTTATGGGGAATTTAAGGAATTTTTCCCGGATAACGCGGTTGAATTTTTTGTATCATACTACGACTATTATCAGCCGGAGGCGTATGTTCCATCGACGGACACATATATAGAAAAGGATTCCAGTATCAATGACGAGATAGATAAGCTTCGCCATTCTGCCACAGCCGCCCTCTCAGAGAGACGGGATGTGATAATCGTAGCGTCCGTGTCATGTATCTACGGACTGGGAAGCCCTATTGACTACAAGGAAATGGTGGTGTCCCTTCGCCCGGGTATGGAAAAGGACAGAGACGAGGTGATACGAAAGCTTATAGATATCCAGTATATCCGCGGAGATATGGATTTTAAGAGAGGAAGCTTTCGTGTCCAGGGAGACGTGGTGGAGATTTTTCCCGCCACCTCAGGCGAGCTGGCTGTGAGAGTGGAGTTTTTTGGCGATGAGGTGGATCGCGTAAGCGAATTTGATCCACTGACGGGGGAGGTAAAATCATCCCTAAACCATGTGGCTATATTTCCCGCGTCTCACTATGTGGTGCCTAGGGAGCAGATGGAGCGCGCCACTGAGAATATCCTTGTGGAAATGAGGGAGTGCGTTGAGAGATTTCGCAGACAGGATAAGCTTTTAGAGGCGCAGAGGCTTTCTGAACGAACAAATTTTGATGTGGAGATGATGAAAGAGACGGGCTTTTGCTCCGGAATAGAAAATTATTCAAGGCACCTAACAGGCATGGAGCCGGGAGAGCCGCCATATACCCTTTTGGATTATTTTCCAAAGGATTTTTTGATCATCGTGGACGAGTCCCATATGACGCTGCCACAGGTTAGGGGCATGTATGCCGGGGACCGTTCCAGAAAGCAGACCCTAGTAAATTACGGCTTTCGTCTGCCATCGGCGCTTGACAACAGGCCCTTAAATTTTGCGGAGTTTGAGACACACATAAATCAGATGATGTTTGTCTCTGCTACTCCCGGCCCTTACGAGGCGGAGCATGAGCTTTTAAGAGCGGAGCAGGTTATACGCCCTACAGGACTTTTAGATCCAAAGATTGACGTTCGCCCGGTAAAGGGTCAGATTGATGATCTGGTTGGGGAGATCAACAAAACCCTAAAGGACAAGAATAAAGTCCTGATAACCACACTCACCAAGCGCATGGCGGAGGATTTAACGGATTATCTTCGCGAGATAGGGATCCGTGTGCGCTATATGCACTCGGATGTGGACACGCTTGAGAGAGCACAGATCATCAGGGACATGAGAATGGATCTGTTTGATGTGCTGGTTGGCATCAACCTCCTAAGAGAGGGGCTTGACATTCCGGAGATCGCTCTGGTGGTGATACTGGATGCGGATAAGGAAGGCTTTTTGCGTTCAGAAACTTCCCTTATACAGACGGTGGGACGCGCTGCAAGAAACGCGGATGGACATGTTATCATGTATGCGGATGTCATAACTGACTCCATGAAAAATGCCATTAGGGAGACAGAGCGCCGTAGGAAAATACAAGAGGAGTATAACGCAGCGCATGGTATAATTCCTCACACTATAAAAAAGGCGGTGCGGGATTTGATCAGCATCTCCAGAGAGGTGGAGGAGGCTAAGACGGAGCTTGAAAAGGATCCGGAATCCATGAGCGTAAAAGAATTAAAGCAGTTAATCGACAAGGTTCAAAAAAATATGAAGAAGGCGGCAGCGGAGCTTAATTTCGAGGCGGCAGCGCAGCTTCGTGATCAGATGATGGAGCTTAGAAAGCATTTGTTAGAGGCAGAAGGATAAGATAAAATGGAAAGACAATTTATTAAGATCAGAGGTGCGGCGGAGCATAATCTGAAAAATATTGACGTGGATATCCCAAGAAATGAGCTGGTGGTGCTAACTGGTGTCAGTGGATCAGGGAAATCATCGCTGGCGTTTGACACCATCTATGCAGAAGGACAGAGGCGCTACATGGAGTCCCTTTCCTCATATGCACGCCAGTTTTTGGGGCAGATGGAAAAGCCAAATGTGGAGAGCATAGAAGGGCTTTCACCCGCCATCTCCATCGACCAGAAATCCACAAACAAAAATCCGCGCTCCACGGTCGGGACCGTGACGGAAATCTATGATTATCTGCGCCTTTTATATGCCCGCATAGGTATTCCCCACTGTCCAAATTGCGGCAGGGAGATTAGACGTCAGACAGTTGATGAGATGGCGGATCAGATTCTGCGCCTAGGAGAAGGCAGCCGTTTTTATGTGCTTGCCCCAATTGTTCGTGGACGAAAGGGAGAGCATGTAAAGGTTTTTGAGCAGGCGAGAAAGAGCGGCTATGTGAGAGTGCGCGTAGACGGGATTATCTACGACCTTGGCGAGGAGATAAAGCTTGAAAAAAACAGGAAGCACAATATAGAGATCGTGGTTGACCGCCTGGTGGTGAGGGATAATATACAGAGCAGACTGACGGGATCTTTGGAAACTGCACTGCGCCTGGCGGACGGCCTGGTGATAATCGATGTGGTTGAAGGAGAGATGCTAAGCTTTAGCCAAAATTTTGCTTGCCCGGACTGCGGTATCAGCGTGGACGAGGTGGAGCCGAGGAGCTTTTCTTTTAACAATCCCTTTGGAGCGTGTCCTGCCTGTGCGGGGCTTGGCTTTACCATGGAGTTTGACGAGGATCTGATGATACCGGATAAGACCTTAAGCATCAATCAGGGGGCTATTACGGTGCTTGGATGGCAGTCCTGCACTACAAAGGGAAGTTATACCAGAGCGGTGCTTGAGGCACTTTGCAGGGAATATGACTTTAACCTTGACACCCCGTTTGGCGAGTATCCCAAGGAGATCCATGACCTGTTAATCTACGGTACAAACAGCCGCATGGTGAAGGTGTATTACAAGGGACAGCGCGGAGAGGGGATCTACGATGTTGTCTTTGAGGGCCTTATCAGGAATGTAAACAGGCGCTACCGTGAGGTGGGCTCCGAAACCGCGAAGGCGGAATATGAGACCTTTATGAGGATACTTCCCTGTAAGGAGTGCGGGGGGATGCGTCTAAAGAAGACCTCTCTGGCGGTGACTGTTGGGGATTTAAATATCTATGAGATGACAACCATGTCCATAAGAAAGATGAAAAGCTTTATAGAGGACATGAAGATTTCCAGGATGCAGCAAAATATAGGAGAACAGATCTTAAAGGAAATCAGGGGAAGGCTGACGTTTTTGTGCGATGTCGGTCTGGATTATCTAAGTCTTGCCAGAAGCACGGGGTCACTTAGCGGCGGTGAGGCACAGAGGATAAGGCTTGCCACGCAGATCGGCTCCGGTCTGGTGGGTGTGGCGTATATTTTAGATGAGCCAAGCATCGGACTGCACCAGAGGGATAACGATAAGCTCTTAGCAACGCTTATTCACTTAAGAGATCTGGGAAACAGCGTGATCGTGGTGGAGCATGACGAGGACACCATGAGGGCGGCGGACTGCATTGTGGATATCGGTCCGTCCGCGGGAGAACATGGTGGATATGTGGTGGCCACCGGAACAGCGCAGGAGATTATGGAATGTCCCGGATCCATCACCGGAGACTATTTAAGCGGGAGAAAAAAGATCCCAGTTCCTGATATGAGAAAGTCCCCGAAAGGCTGGATTACAGTTTGCGGTGCTGCTGAGAACAATTTAAAGAGCATAGATGTGAAATTTCCGCTGGGAGTTATGACCTGCGTGACGGGCGTATCCGGCTCCGGAAAGAGCTCACTGGTCAATGAGATATTGTATAAATCCCTTGCGAGAAACTTAAATCGCGCCCGCTGTATTCCGGGGATGCATAAAGACGTGACCGGGCTAGAGCAGCTTGATAAGGTGATAAATATCGACCAAAGCCCGATTGGACGCTCACCCAGGTCAAATCCTGCCACCTACACAGGAGTTTTTGACATGATCAGGGAGTTATTTTCCCAGACCACGGATTCTAAGGCGAGGGGCTATAAAAAAGGGCGCTTCAGCTTTAATGTGCGGGGAGGCAGGTGTGAGGCGTGTGCCGGAGACGGTATCATCCGCATAGAGATGCATTTTCTGCCGGATGTATACGTCCCTTGTGAGATATGCGGCGGCAGGCGCTATAATCGGGAAACCTTGGAGGTAAAATACAAGGGAAAGAGTATCTATGACGTGCTGGAGATGACCGTAGAGGAGGCGCTGAGCTTTTTTGAAAATGTACCATCTGTCGCAAACAAGATTAAAACCCTCTACGATGTGGGACTGTCCTACCTAAAGCTTGGCCAGCCATCCACCACCCTTTCTGGCGGTGAGGCTCAGAGGATAAAGCTTGCCACGGAGCTTAGCAGAAGGGCTACCGGCAGAACGGTCTACATTCTGGATGAGCCCACCACAGGTCTTCATTTTGCGGATGTGCACAAGCTGGTGGACATCCTTCACAGGCTGACAGAGAGCGGAAACACGGTCATCGTAATTGAGCATAACCTGGATGTCATAAAAACGGCGGATTACATTATTGATATGGGGCCAGAGGGGGGCGATATGGGCGGCACGGTGGTCGCGCAGGGTACCCCGGAGGAGGTGGCGGAGTGTCCGGCTTCCTACACAGGGATATATATAAAAAAATATCTAAAGCCCCCTGTTTCGTGTACAGAAGGAAAAGCTTAAAAACTAAAAAAAGGACTTGATAAATCCGTTGGCATTGATTAAGATGGTAACTGTGTTGATGAAGTGAATTTTGTTGTAGTAGGGAGGATTATATATTATGTTATCTACGGATATCGGCATTGATTTGGGAACAGCCAGTATACTGGTGTATATAAAGGGAAGGGGCGTTGTTTTAAAGGAGCCCTCCGTTGTGGCTATTGATAGAGAGACGGGTGAGATTAAGGCTATCGGCGAGGAGGCCCGTCTGATGATCGGGCGTACTCCTGGAAATATTGTGGCTATCAGACCCTTAAGAAAGGGTGTGATCAGCGACTATCAGGTCACAGAGCAGATGATGAAATATTTCATCAGAAAGAGCGTTGGCAAGCGCACAATGCGCCGTCCCCGTATCTGTGTGTGCATTCCCAGCCAGGCCACTGAGGTGGAGAGAAAGGCTGTGGAGGACGCTACCTATGCGGCGGGTGCCAGATCAGTTTCCATTATAGAGGAGCCTGTAGCGGCAGCCATCGGTGCAGGAATAGACATTGCCAAGGCGTGTGGAAATATGATCGTGGATATCGGAGGCGGCACTTCTGATATAGCGGTTATCTCCCTTGGCGGTACGGTTGTGAGCACATCCATTAAGATTGCGGGAGATGACTTTGACGAGGCCATTGTCCGCTATATGAGAAAGAAGCACGGCTTATTGATCGGTGAGAGAACAGCTGAGGAGATAAAGATCAATATCGCGACCTGCTATGCAAGACCGGAGCCCCTCTCCATGGATGTGAGAGGAAGAAATCTTGTCACAGGTCTTCCAAAGACTATCACCTTAACCTCTGAAGAGACGCTGGAGGCGCTAAGAGAGCCTGCTATGCAGATTGTGGACGCTGTACATAACGTCCTGGAGAGGACTCCACCGGAGCTTGCGGCGGATATTTCAGACAGAGGTATTGTCTTGACAGGGGGCGGCGCGCTGCTTCATGGTCTTGAGGAATTGCTGGAGGAAAAGACCGGTATTCACACGATTACGGCTGATGAGCCGATGAGCTGTGTTGCCATTGGTACCGGAAAGTTTATAGAATTTATGAACGAATAGCCTTTAAAGTTACAGTCTGGCCGCTGCACATATGGCTGGGCTGTAATTTTTTTAGGACAAGCGACAAAAAAATGTGCGGAACAATCCGTGTCTCATACACATTGTGAGTGGGTGGCGCAGAAAGGGAAAAACGTGACGATAGAGGGATATGTACAGAGAATCCTTTTTCAAAACAAGGAGAACGGTTATACCGTCATGGTGATGGAATTGTCCGGAGCGGAGGATGAGGGCAATGAGGAGACGGTTTGCGGCAGCTTTCCGGACGTAGAGCAGGGGGATTTTCTGTCCGTTTCCGGGGAAATGACTGTTCATGCCACCTATGGTGCGCAGCTGCGGGCTTCTTCATATGAGAGAAAGATGCCGACGGATGCAGTGTCCATGGAGCGATATTTGGCGTCCGGTGCCATAAATGGCATCGGAGCAGCCCTTGCCGCCAGGATTGTAAAAAAATTCAAGGAAGATTCCTTTAGAATTATGGAGGAGGAGCCAGAAAGGCTGGCAGAAATTAAAGGCATCAGCGAAAAGAAAGCGAGGGAGATTGGCGCACAGATTGCAGAAAAGAAAAACCTTCGGGATGCTTTGATGTTTTTGCAGCAATTTGGAGTCACTTTAAATCTGGCGGCAAAGATATATAATTACTACGGAGCGGAGCTTTACAGTGTGATCCGCACAAATCCCTACCGCATGGCGGAGGATATAGACGGGGTGGGCTTTAAGACGGCGGACAGCATCGCCGAGAGGGCGGGGATCATGCCGGACTCGGATTTTCGCATTCAAAGCGGCATAATCTACAGTCTGCAGCTGGCCTCGGGAAATGGGCACACTTATCTTCCAAAGGATGACCTTGTAACGCAGACATCAAAGCTTTTGATGGTGGAGCCGGATCAGGTGGAGCATAACCTTATGGATATGCAGCTTGACAGGAGGATAACGATAAAAAACATATCCGGTAAGGACGCACCTGACCAGCAGCAGGTATACATCTCCGCCTACTACTATATGGAGCTGAATGTGGCAAAGCATCTTCATGATCTTAATATCGAGGAAAAGACAGACCATGTTAAGTTAGAAAAAAAGATCGATAAAATCGCCTCAATGGATGAGATCAGGCTGGATCAGATGCAAAAGGAGGCTGTGATGGAGGCGGTCACCCATGGGTTGACGGTGATAACCGGAGGCCCCGGAACGGGAAAGACGACCACCATCAACACCATCATCCGCTATATGGAGGAGGAGGGGCTTTCGATAGCTCTGGCGGCTCCGACGGGCCGCGCCGCAAAGAGGATGAGCGAGGCTACGGGCTGTGAGGCGCAGACCATCCATCGCCTGTTAGAGCTGATGGGAGGCCCTGAAAACGAGGGCGGACATGCCACCTTTGCCAGGGACGAGGAAAATCCACTGGAGGCTGACGCGGTCATCATTGATGAGATGAGTATGGTGGATATCAACATTATGAACGCTCTCTTAAAGGCGATCGTGCCAGGCACAAGGCTTATTCTCGTGGGGGATGTGGACCAGCTTCCAAGCGTCGGCCCCGGAAATGTTTTGAGGGATATCATTGGCTCAAATTGCTTTCGGGTGGTGAAGCTGAATAAGATATTCAGGCAGGCTATGGAGAGCGATATCATTATAAACGCTCACAAGATAAACCAGGGGCAGATAGTGGAGCCAAAGACGGGGAGTAAGGATTTTCTCTTTGTTAAGAGGGAGCAGGCCGGTCAGATTACAGGGGCGACCATCACCCTGGTAAAGGAAAAATTGCCCGCATATGTGAACGCATCAGTGCGGGATATTCAGGTACTAACACCAATGCGAAAGGGCGCGCTTGGAGTGGAGCAGTTAAACAAGGCTTTACAGCAGTACCTAAATCCGCCGGATCCGGAGAAGATGGAGAAGGAGACGAGCACCGGGGTCTTTCGTGAGGGAGACAAGGTGATGCAGATAAAAAACAATTATCAGATGGAGTGGGAGATAAAAAACAGCTACGGAGTGGTGTTGCAAAGCGGCATAGGGGTCTTTAACGGGGATGTTGGCATAATAAAGAGCATGAACCTTTATGCGGAGGAGATGGTGGTGGAGTTTGATGAGAGCAGGGAGGCGACCTACAGCTTTAAGGAGTTAGAGGAGTTAGAGCTGGCATATGCCATCACCATACATAAGTCACAGGGCAGTGAGTACCCTGCGGTGGTTTTGCCGCTGCTTACGGGGCCAAGAATGCTCATGAACAGAAATCTTCTCTACACCGCGGTGACCAGGGCAAAGCAGTGCGTCACGGTGGTGGGAAGTCTTGAGACCTTTCAGAATATGATCAGAAATGTGTCTGAAAATGTGCGCTTTTCAGGTCTGGCGGATCGTATTCGGGAGATTATGCTGGTGTAGACGGGAAGCTTAAGTAATGTTGGAGGGGAAATGACATTAGTGGATATTGTATATCCAAGGGTTTGCCCTGTGTGCAGGGAAATTGTAAGACCAGATTTTTGCCTGGAGACGGATACGGAAAAAATACCGGCGGGTTTTGGGATGGAGAGACTTATCTGTCCGCATTGTTATAATAAGGTTCCCTTCATCAAAGGGCCGGCGTGCATGAAATGCGGAACGCAGCTTGAAAAATGGACGGATGAGTATTGCAGCCGGTGCAAAAACATATCCAGAGATTTTGTAAGAAATCTGGCGCTGATGGATTATGCCAATCCGCGGGCGGGGCAGATGATGTGGGATTTTAAATACAGCAATAAGAGGGAATACGCGGATTTTTTTGCCCTGGAGCTAACAAGGCACTTTGGAAGGCAGATTTTGGACTTTAACTGCGAGGTGATAATTCCCGTGCCGGTACACCGTTCTAGAAAGCGAGAGAGGGGGTATAATCAGGCAGAGGTGCTTGCAAGGCGGCTGGGAGAGCTTTTAGAGCTTTCTGTGGATGAAAAGGCGCTTTTGAGAGTGAAAAAGACATTGCCGCAAAAAAAACTGGACGCAAATGAGCGCTATCAGAATCTGAGGAATGCATTTTTGCCGGGAAAGAGTGCGGTAATGTATCGCAGAGTTCTTTTGGTGGATGATATTTACACCACCGGCACAACCATGCAGGTGTGTGCCAGAACCTTGATGGAGGCTGGCGTGGAGAGAGTTTACGGATTAACGTGCTGTGCCGGACGGGATGCGTAAAAAAGAGGGGATTTGCCGCCGGAAATATGTAA
>CAZYLH010000041.1:0-12516 GCA_964648695.1 uncultured Lachnospiraceae bacterium
CAAGCGGTTAAGACGCCGCCCTCTCACGGCGGAAACAGGGGTTCGATTCCCCTATTGGCTATTGTGGTAATCATAGGAATATGATTGCCTTTTCTTTTGAAGAAGAATTGACGGTAGTGCCAGGGTGTGGTAGTATCCATGCGTGGCTGACAGTCATCTCGAGGTGTGGCTCAGCTTGGTAGAGCGCTGCGTTCGGGACGCAGAGGTCGTGGGTTCAAATCCCGTCGCCTCGACTTTTATATGGCCAATTGGTCAAGCGGTTAAGACGCCGCCCTCTCACGGCGGAAACAGGGGTTCGATTCCCCTATTGGCTATTGTGGATACTGGGGTACAGCGGTGCTCCGGTATTTTTTGTGTCCAAGGTACCAAGGTCTTTCTCCCACATGAGCCCTCTCATAAGTGGGGGAAAGACTTTGGTACCCGCCCCTACATTCGCATAGCGCGGGATGTAATCCTGCGATATGCGAATGTAGGGGCAGGACCCACGGGAGTGCGCAGCACGAAACAATCCGTGGACATTACAACTAAGCGCAAAATAAAGACAGGAAAGGTCTAAAGTATGAATTGGCTTGGATATTTAAAGGTTGTTATCATAGGAATTGTGGAGGGGATTACGGAGTGGCTCCCAATCAGCAGTACGGGGCATATGATCTTAATAGAGGAGTTTATGCCTTTAAATCTGTCCGATGAGTTTATGGAGATGTTTAACGTAGTCATCCAGCTTGGCGCTATCTTAGCGGTGGTCACACTGTTTTTTGGAAAGCTAAATCCCTGGGCACCGTCAAAGTCCGTAGAACAAAAAAAAGAAACCTGGGATCTGTGGGGAAAGGTTATAGTTGCCGTGCTTCCCGCCGCAGTTCTTGGAGTTTTGTTTGACGATTGGTTTGACGAGCATTTTTATAAGGCGTCCGTTGTGGCGATCATGCTTATCCTCTACGGTATCCTGTTCGTGATAGTGGAGACCATCAACAAGACGAGAACCTTTGTAATACAGGATTTTTCTGCCCTGTCATATAAGACGGCGTTTATCATCGGCCTTTTTCAGATCTTAGCGCTTATCCCCGGAACCTCACGCTCCGGCGTTACCATCCTTGGGGCGATGATCATCGGCTGCTCAAGATATGTATCCGCTGAGTTTACATTTTATCTGGCAATACCTGTGATGGCGGGTGCCAGCGGATTAAAGCTTGTGAAGTATTTCCTTGGGGGAGCAATGCTAAATCAGACGGAGATCATTGTGCTTGTGCTTGGAAGTGCGGTGGCCTATGTCGTCTCGGTGTTTGCAATTAAATTTCTGATGGGATATATCAAAAAGAATAATTTTGAGATCTTTGGTTATTATAGAATTGTCCTAGGGGCGCTCATTCTTGGCGTGATGTACAGTGACGCTTTATCAGTGCTTATGTAAAATGATAAGTTCAGCGCTCTGAATCCACTCAAAGCTTCACATAAGTGAGACAAAGCCCTTGGAACCAGACATAAAAAAGGACCGTGGAGTGTTTGGCTAATTCTCCATGGCCCTTTTATTTTTTTATTTGCTTGCGGCTTCCTCGCAGTACATGCAGCGATAGGTCTGAGTATCCTCGTTAGAGAGGAAGAAGATATGGTTAAGTCCCTTTTCCTCCGTTGTGATACAGCGGGGGTTTTTGCATTTTAACACGTTTGTCAGCTGGTTTGGAAGCTTTAGGCGACGCTTTTCTACAATCTTTTCATCCTCTATGATATTGATGGTGATGTTGTGGTCAAGATATCCCAGCACATCAAGATCCACCATATCAAGACCGCCAGCTATTTTTATGATATCTTTCTTTCCCATCTTGTTGCTTCTTACATTTCTGATCATGGCAACCTGACAGTCAAGCTTTTCCAAGCCAAGATAGTTAAAAATTTTTGTCGACATCCCCGCCTGTATGTGATCTAGCACAATGCCGTTTTTTAATCCGCTTACATTTAACATCAGCCATCCTCCTTGCCTAACAAAAACAGGATTAAAGCCATACGGGCATAGACGCCGTACTCAACCTGCTTAAAATACACAGCTCTAGGGTCCTTATCCACCTCCGGTGCGATCTCATTAACGCGGGGGAGGGGGTGAAGAACCAGCATCTGCTCTCCCGCAAGTTTCATCTTTGCCTCGTCTAAGATGTAGCGATCCTTAAGGCGGATGTATTCTTCCTCGTTAAAGAAGCGCTCACGCTGTACCCTGGTCATATATAGGATATCAAGGTCTGCAAGGGATTTTTCTAATTCTTTCGCCTCAGTAAAGCGCACACCGGCGCGCCCCAGTACATCGTCACGGATATAAGCTGGAATGCGAAGTTCATCCGGAGAGATAAGGACAAATTCATTGTCCGGATATCTGACCAGGGCGTTTATAAGAGAGTGAACAGTTCTTCCAAATTTTAGATCTCCGCAAAAGCCTATTTTAAGACCCGAGAGCCTTCCCTTTAGAGCGTGTATGGTGTTTAGGTCTGTCAGAGTCTGGGTGGGGTGCTGATGACCGCCGTCCCCGGCATTTATGACAGGAATGGTGGCGTTATTTGCGGCAACCAGCGCAGCGCCCTCCTTGTTGTGGCGGATGGCGCAGATATTGGCAAAGCAGCTGATAATGCGGATGGTATCTGCCACGGTCTCGCCCTTAGAGGCGGAGCTTGTCGCGGCGTCCGAAAAGCCGATTATGGAGCCGCCGAGGTTTAACATGGCGGTTTCAAAGCTTAGACGCGTGCGGGTGCTCGGCTCATAAAAGAGGGTGGCAAGTTTATACCCTTCGCATTTTTTTGAGTAAGCGTGTGGGTTTTTCTCAATGTCATGCGCCAGTGTGAGTATCCTGTCGATCTCATCTAAGGACAGGTCAAGTGGGCTTATAAGGTGTCTTGAATTATTCATTTTTTAAAGGGCTCCTATTAGCAGAATTTTATCAAATCCCCCACGGTCTTTTTCTTCGGAACATCTGGAGATTCATTGGCATATCCAACCGCAATAAGTGCGCAGACTTCCTGCTCCTCAGGGATTTTTAGGATTTCGGTGATTTTTTCCTCATCATAGATTCCCATGATCAGTGTGGAGAGGCCTTTTTCGTGCGCAGCGAGGCAGAAGGTCTGTCCGGCGATACCACAGTCATACATCTGCCAGCCTTTCTCCTTTGGAGTGGAGTAGGAGCCGTCTCGTTCGTATCCGGATCTGTTTCGCATCATAGTGGTGACAACCAGAACCGGCGCCTGCATGATAATGCCCCCGTTGTGGTTTGTGCTGCAGCACTCATTGGCGATTTTGTTCTTTAGCGCTTCATCGTCAATAATTATGTATCTTGTCACCTGTGTGTTCTTCCAGGAGGGAGCGTATGATGCCGCCTCCACAACCTCTTTTAGAAGCTCACGGTCCACCTTATCAGGGGTATAGGAGCGGATGCTCCGGCGGGTTTTGATGCATTCTATAGTGTTCATAGGCACTCCTTTCACGCAGCGTACAAGCCGCACATTTGCTTGTGTCATTGTATAATAAAAACGCCCATGTGTAAAGCATTCAAATCTTAAAAAAGTGGTTCGCAGTGGTGCGCTTACGGTCTTTTAAAAGGTTGTTTTTTAAAAGATGCTGTATTATAATGTGTCTGGTAAAATCCAGCGGGAGGTTTAAATGTCAGAAATATATGAAAAATTAAAGGTCATGCTATCTGAGATAAGTGAGCACATGCCTTTTAATCCTGAGATAGGAATTGTTTTAGGGAGCGGGCTTGGAGGCTTTGCGGATAGACTTGAAGGAAGCGTATCTATTCCTTACGAGGAAATACCGAACTTTCCGCTGTCCACGGTTGAGGGGCATGCGGGAAGGTTTGTCTTTGGAAGATTAAAAGGAAAAAATATTGTCTGTATGCAGGGGAGAGTCCACTATTATGAGGGCTATCCAACAGAAGAGGTGGTAATGCCTGTGCGGCTTATGGGCATGATGGGGGTAAAGGAGCTTATCCTTACAAACGCTGCAGGGGGAGTTAACCCGGCATTTTCCCCGGGGGATCTGATGTGCATAAGGGATCATATCTCGTGTTTTGTGCCATCGCCTTTACGCGGTGAAAATATACAGGAGCTTGGGCCACGTTTTCCTGATATGACGCAGGTTTATGATGAAGAGCTATGTAAAAAGCTTCACAGGGCTGCGAAATCGCGGGGGATTTCCTTAAAAGACGGGGTATATATTCAGCTTTCTGGGCCAAATTATGAGACGCCTGCGGAGATTAAAATGTGCGCCGCCCTAGGAGCTGACGCTGTGGGGATGAGCACGGCGGTTGAGGCCATGGCGGCAAGACATGCTGGAATTAGGGTTTGCGCCATCTCGCTCATAACCAACATGGCAAGCGGTATCAGTAAAACTCCTCTCTCCCATGCTGAGGTCCAGGAGGCCGCTAACAAAGCAGCAAAGGATTTTGTGGGACTTTTGGAGGATTTTTTAGGAGAGTAATATGACTTACATTCTTATCATCGCTATAGGGTTAGTCCTGTTTTTGATATGGGCTGCTTACGCTAAGAAAAATCAGAGGCTCAGGCTTTTAGGGCGCTTAAAGCAGGAGTTTGGGGAAATTCCGCAAAAAGAGTATGAATACGTGCATTTTCAGAGCATACCCCATTACTATGAAAAACACCGCGGGGATGGGTTTTATATAGACGACATAACATGGAACGACTTGGATATGGACCGCATTTTTAAGCTCTTAAATAACACGCAGTCTTCCGCGGGCGAGGAGTATCTCTACAGGATCCTACGAATGCCAAGCTTTTCTAAGGATGAGCTTCTTGAGCGAGAGCGCCTGATAAAGTATATGGACAGTGATGAAGAGATGCGCCTTCTATTACAGGAATCTTTTTGGCGGATGGGCTTTACCAGACGCATTTCTTTAGCAGATTACATCGGAAATTTTCTTGAGCTTGATAAGAGAGGGAAGTTGTCCCAGTATATGTATACTCTCCTGGTGCTAATCACCGCCATCATCATGTGCATTCATGTCTCCTTTGGCATGTTAGCACTCATATTTGTGCTTATCATAAACGTCAGCGCCTATTTTAGGACTAAGGCTAAGGTTGAGAGCTATTTTATCTGCACAGCATATATTGCAAGGCTCGTGGAGTGCTGCAAAAAGCTTGGGCAGCGGCGTGATGAAAAGCTTATAGAGTATGAGCGGGCGATGGAGCAGGCGGCAAAGCCGCTTATTCCCATCATCAAAAAGGCACGTGTCATAGGAAACGCCAACAATGTAAGCGATGGGCTATTAGAGATTATCATGCAGTATATAAATATGGTCTTTCACTTTGACCTGATGAGCTTTTATGGGATTTTAAACTGCGTAAAAGACCATGAGGACGATGTGGAGCGGATGCTTGAGCTTGTCGGAAAGCTGGAGACGGCTATCGCTATCGCATCATTTAGAAGGACGCTTCCCTTTTACTGCGAGCCGGAGTTTACCGCTGAAAATAAGAATTATCTTTCTGTCACGGATATGTATCATCCACTGGTGGAGCATCCAGTAGCCAACGGCATAGAGGAGACGAGAAGCGTTTTGCTTACGGGTTCAAACGCCTCCGGAAAATCCACATTTTTAAAGACGGTGGCGATAAACGTCATACTGGCACAGACCATCCACACCTGCACCGCCGCTTTTTATGCCACCGGCTTTTACCGTGTGCTAAGCTCCATGGCTCTAAAGGACAGCTTAGAGACGGGGGAGAGCTACTACATGGTGGAGATCCGCAGCTTAAAAAGGATTATGGAAGAGACTGATAAAGCGCAGGATTATCCGGTGATGTGCTTTGTGGATGAGGTGCTTCGCGGGACTAACACGGTGGAAAGAGTGGCGGCATCATCACAGATTTTAAAAAACCTTGCAAAGGCAGGTGCCTTTGTCTTTGCCGCTACGCATGACATTGAGCTTACGCATCTTTTGGAGGAGGATTATGCCAATTACCATTTTCGAGAGGAGGTCTTAGGAAACGACATCTCGTTTAACTATATCCTAAATGGGGGGCGGGCAACCACCAGAAACGCCATCAAGCTTCTTGGCATTATGGGATATGACGAGGAAATCTTAAAGAAGGCTGAGGAGATGGCGGATGGCTTTGTACGTACTGGCGAATGGAGGATGTGATGAAGGTTACCATTTATTCGGACGGATCGTCCAGAGGAAATCCGGGCCCCGGAGGATATGGCACGGTTATACACTATGTAAATCCTAAGGGAAAGCTTTTTGTAAAGGAGTTGTCACAGGGATATAAAGAAACTACAAACAACCGGATGGAGCTGATGGGTGCCATCGTGGGGCTAGAGGCTTTGACAAAGCCCTGTCAGGTGCTGATGGTGACGGATTCTCAGTATGTGGTAAATGCGTTTAATGAGCACTGGATTGACGGATGGATTAAAAAGGGCTGGATGCGGGGAAATGACCCGGTAAAAAACGTGGATCTGTGGAAACGGCTTTTGGCTGCGATGAAGCCGCATGAAGTCACCTGGCAGTGGGTTAAGGGCCATGCAGGCCACCCTGAAAATGAGAGGTGTGATGCATTGGCCACAGCTGCTGCGGACGGGGAGGGGCTACTTGTTGATGCGGGTTTTGCACCACTTGAAAAATAAAATTGATTGTGATAAGATGGGGCACATATTAGTGCAAGGAAATGCATTTTGGAGGATAAGGCGATGGAAAAATACGGTGTAAATGACCTAAGAAGAATGTTTTTGGATTTTTTTGAGAGCAAGGATCATCTCGCAATGAAAAGCTTCTCTTTAGTTCCACATAACGACAACAGTCTTCTTCTTATTAATTCCGGCATGGCGCCTTTAAAACCATATTTTACAGGCCAGGAGATTCCGCCAAGCCGCAGGGTTACGACATGCCAGAAGTGTATCCGCACCGGAGATATCGAAAACGTGGGAAAGACTGCCCGCCATGGCACATTCTTTGAAATGCTTGGAAATTTCTCCTTCGGGGATTATTTTAAGAAGGAGGCTATTTCTTGGACCTGGGAATTTTTGACAGAGGTGGTAGGACTTGATCCTGAAAGGCTCTACCCAAGTGTTTATGAGAATGATGATGAGGCATTTGAAATCTGGAATAAGATGATCGGCATTCCTGAGGATAGGATCTACCGCTTTGGAAAGGAAGACAATTTCTGGGAGCATGGATCCGGGCCATGCGGCCCCTGCTCCGAGGTTTATTATGACCGCGGGGAAAAGTACGGCTGCAAAAAGCCTGACTGCAAGGTGGGCTGTGATTGCGACAGGTATATGGAGATCTGGAATAACGTGTTCTCCCAGTTTAACAATGACGGCCAGGGAAACTATACAGAGCTTGCCCAGAAGAATATAGATACCGGAATGGGCCTGGAGCGCCTGGCATGTGCAGTGCAGGATGTGGATTCCATGTTTGACATCGACACCATGAAGGCGCTTAGAGACCATGTGTGTCAGCTTTCTGGAAAGAAATACGGGGTGGATTCCCAGACGGACGTATCTCTTCGCGTGGTGACGGATCATATCCGCTCCATCACCTTTATGGTATCGGACGGCATTATGCCAAGCAATGGCGGCAGGGGCTATGTCCTTAGAAGACTTCTTCGCCGTGCGTGCCGTCACGGAAGACTTCTTGGCATTCAGGGAGCATTTCTTACCACGCTTGTTTCCACGGTGATAGAGGGCTCAAAGGATGGCTATCCTGAGCTTGAGGAGAAGAAGGACTTTATCTACAATGTCATCGCCAAGGAGGAGCAGCAGTTTAACAACACCATTGATCAGGGACTGGCAATTCTTTCCGGCATGGAGGAGGATATGCTAAAGCGAGGAGAAAAGGTTCTCTCAGGAGAGGAGGCTTTCCGCCTTTATGATACATATGGTTTCCCCATAGACTTAACAGAAGAGATTTTACAGGAAAAGGGCCTTACATATGATGCTTTGGGTTTTGAAAAAGCCAAGGCAGAGGCAAAGAGCAAATCCGCCGGAACATATGTCGGAAATGCTTCTCTTACCGGACATGCATCTTCTGTGTATGATAAGCTGGACGCAGCTTTAGAGACAGTCTTTACAGGTTATGATTCTTTATCTGATACCGCTTTGGTGACAGCCATTACCACGGATGCATCTGATGCGGACGCGGAGATTGTAGAGGCTTTGACTGAGGGACAAAAGGGTACTATTATCACGGACAAAACTCCGTTTTATGCCACCATGGGTGGTCAGGTCGGAGATAGTGGAGTGATCTGCACGGATGACGGCGAATTTAGAGTAACTGAGACTATACATCTATCCGGCACAAAAATCGGTCATGTTGGCTATATGACAAAGGGGATGATTAAGTCTTCGGATCAGGTTAAGCTCTTGGTGGATGATAAGAAGCGCGCCAGGACATGCGCAAACCACAGTGCAACCCATCTTTTGCAAAAGGCCTTAAAGGAAGTCTTAGGAAACCATGTGGAGCAGAAGGGCTCCCTTGTAGACCCTGAGCATCTGCGCTTTGACTTTTCTCATTTTGAGGCTATGACGCCGGAGGAGATCTCAAAGGTTGAGGAGATTGTAAACGAACAGATCGCCGCTGCTATACCTGTTGAGACAAGGGTTATGAGCATCGAGGATGCAAAAAAGACCGGCGCGATGGCGCTTTTTGGAGAAAAATACGGCGAGAAGGTGCGCGTTGTCTGCATGGATGAGTTTTCAAAGGAGCTTTGCGGCGGTACCCATGTAAAAAATACCCGTGATATTTCCTCTTTCAAGATTATTTCCGAGGCCGGAGTGGCAGCGGGGGTTAGAAGAATTGAGGCTCTGAGTGGCGCAGGACTTATGGATTACTATAAAAATCTGGAAGAGACACTCATTGTGGCCACAAAGGCAGCTAAGACTAGCGCTTCGGGCCTTAAGGATAAGATCCTCTCAATGCAGGAGGAGATTAAGGCGCTTCGCTCTGAAAACGAGAGCCTAAAAAGCAAGCTTGCAAACAACTCCCTAGGCGATGTGATGGGCCGTGTTGTGGAGATCAAAGGGGTGAAGCTTCTTGCCGCTGAGGTAGCTGGTGCCGACATGAATGGCCTTAGAAATCTTGGCGATCAGATGAAGGAGAAGCTTGGCGAGGGCGTTATAGTGCTTGCGAGCATGGCGGATGACAAGGTGAATTTGATGGCAATGGCAACGGACGCGGCCACAGCTAAGGGAGTCCATGCTGGCAACCTCATAAAGGCTATCGCGCCTTTAGTTGGAGGAGGTGGTGGAGGCCGTCCAAATATGGCTCAGGCTGGAGGAAAGAATGCGGCGGGTATTAAGGACGCCTTAAAGAAAGCCTCTGATGTCGTGACAGAGCAGATTTTTTAAAAAAGTGGTTGACGAATAGAAAATCTATGCTATAATCTCATTGTGCGAAAATACTTTTAATTTATGCATAATTCCTCAATCGGAGGGAGGTCAGGAAGAGCTATGTCTAACGTAATCGTAAAAGAAAACGAGAGCTTGGATAGTGCGTTGCGCAGATTCAAAAGAAACTGTGCTAAGGCAGGTATTCAGCAGGAGATTAGAAAAAGAGAGCATTACGAGAAGCCCAGCGTAAGACGTAAGAAGAAGTCTGAAGCTGCAAGAAAGCGCAAGTATAACTAATTCTAAACAGCAAAGAGCCCGACAGTTTGTCGGGCTCTTTCTAGTATGGACGGGTTTCGAGCTGTTTGCTTTTGGGGCGGTCTATAAATAACGAATATTTGCATGTGGTTGCAAGTATGAATGATAATTATATATACTTAATAACGGCATATTATCCAGATTTAGAGCAATGGGAGCCGGATTTTAAAACCAGAAAGGAGAACGCAAAATGAAATGTTTGGAATGTGGGGCGAATACAGAGAAGAGCACAACAACGAGTGTAACAGATTTAGGAAATTGCCTTGTTATTGTTCGAAATGTGCCTTGCTATAAATGCTCTGAATGTGATGAGATTCTTTATACTGGCGATGTCGTGGAGCGACTGGCAGAGATCATTGACACAGCTAAAAAGGTGATGCAGGAAATATCTATTATTGACTACACAAAAGCGGCATAGCGATTGTATTTCCAGACGCAAGTTGTAACAGCAAAAGCCATAAAAAATATAACTAATTCTAAGCAGCAAAGAGCCAGACAGTTCGTCGGGCTCTTTCTTGAATCACAAATTTTTAAATGCTCCTAGGATTGGAGCCGGATCTAAAAACCAGAAAGGAGCATAGTTTATAGTACTTCCAGACGCAAGCCCTATAAACCTGCCGTGAAGGCGGCATTTTGTGTTATTTTAGCAACTTCCAGTATCCTTTGCGGTCGGAACCGATGCGCTCAATCAAGCCAGCCTCTTTGAGCATTTTCAATCTCAATGATACGGTTTTCCGGCTCAGCGACAGATTTTCGGCAAGGAAAGTCGTTGTGTATGCTGGATCAACGGCAAGAAGATTCAGAATTTTCAGCGATGTCTCATCCAGCGTATCTGTCACTTTATCTGTTACCTTTTCTGTCACCTTGCCGGTAACAGAACGGATGACCCGATCCTTTGGCGCGGTGAATTTTATCATAATATCGCCGGGATTGATCGTATATTCCGGCTGAGGTACGCCATCCTTTTCGCAGACAGAGCAGATTTTTTCAATGCCCCGTCCCCAGCTTTCGATAAAACCCACTAGGTAGAACACATGGGCGATATTTGGGTTATATGGACTGGAGGCGTGCTTACTCATCAGGTTTTCCAGCGTCCAGTTTTCCGGCAGGCATCCGCAATTGGCGATATACAGTTTATCTTCACATACACTGATTTGGATGGGCACGCCGGATTGATACTGCTTGTGGCATAAGGCGTTCAGCAAGGCTTCCCGCAGGGCTTCCTCCGGAACAAAGTACCGTTCAATCCGCTGCATCCCATCATACGTGATTTTGGCCCTCATGTACTTGAGATACACCAACTCCACAATTTTATCGATCTGCTCAAGAATGGAGCCGTGGATTTCATCCTGATACAGCAGGTCAGCGTCCGTCTCGAAGTAGCCGATTTTCACATACGCGCCCAGCTGCCATTTCTCCGGGTCTTTGCTGAACAGGAGCATGGCCGCATTGGTCAGATACGGGCCGTTCATCAGGTGTAACTTTTCCATCAGTGTATCTTTGGGTTCATCCAACACGCTGGGGTCAATGCGGCCCTTTTTTGCGGCCCATTGCTTGAAGTGGGCAACAATTTCATCGTCTACATCGTCCAGCGAAAAAGCCGGGAGTGGTAAATTGTCCCAGGTTGCGCCTCGCTTGCGCATGAGGAAGGCTTCCAGCGCCGGGCCAGTCAGAATCTGTCGAGTGCTGCCGCTGCGGTAATAATAGACGCCCTTGCAGGAGATGCCGATGGGATACGATGGTACGTCAATTTCGATGTATTCCTTGCCATCCTTGTCCAACAGGTTGACGCCGACAATAATGCCCATCGCATCCCGGATTTTGTTGGGAATGTCCTCCAGCAGCTTGCGGGCGTTGGGCAGGCCAACGACGTTTCCGTCGTCATCGCAGCCGATATAGAGTTTTCCACCTTGCGCATTGGCGTAACCGCAGATCCATTCCAGATATTCGTCCTTCCACTTGCTTTTCCATTCCGTGTTCTGGCTCTCAGGCATTTTCGTCCCCCTCCTGTTCTTTATGTTTTAAACATTAGTCCTGCGGCCCGTCATCAGCATCCCCGCATTGAGGGCGTTTCGCACCATACCGGTCATCTCCTTGGGCTTTACGTTTTTGGTCGATTTGATGTATATCTTACCATCGGCGGCGTTTTTTTTGCTCATGGCGGTCATATTGCACCAAATGCGAATGAGACTGCTCAAGCAAATTCTTAATGGTCTCATCCGATATATGGTAATCTCATCCATCTGCTTTTATATTACTCGCGGTCTTTGCCATCGTCAAGGGCAGCTTCCTTTTTCCTTGGTTTTGTCGTAACGATTCAGCCAGAGACTGAACTGTTACCTCTTTCTATAGCATCACAAACGTTTAGCTTGCCCAAAATCCCTTGAGCGTGTATAATGAAATCAGCTCATGCAACCCATATGTAAAAATGTGACATATTACTTTCTATGCGAGCAATCCCACGCATAGAAAGAAACCCTGTGTATTAGCTCATGCTCCCCGAGCATGGAAAGGAGTTTTATGTATGGGAAGTACAATATATGACGATGTTTTTAAAACATTGTTGGAAAAGTGCAGGGAACTTATTGTTCCTGTCATTAATGAGGTCTTTAAAACAGATTATTCCATGAAAGAAGAGGTGGTGATCTGGTCCAACGAGCTTGTGTGTACAGATGAGAACGGACAATATCGAAAGAAAATTGCTGACTCTATCATAGAGATAGAGAATAATAGATACCACATAGAATGCCAATCTACGGATGATAACGAGATGGAAATTCGTATGCTTGAGTATGATTTTCATATAGCACTTGACAGACCTCAAAAATACGAAAATGGCAACACTGTGATATCTTTCCCGAAATCCGCAGTAATATACCTAAGAAA
>CAZYLH010000042.1:0-10326 GCA_964648695.1 uncultured Lachnospiraceae bacterium
TTTGGGGTAAATTTTTCTTCCAGCTTGTGTTCTGCGGCA
The DNA here is from genome assembly GCA_964648695.1 of uncultured Lachnospiraceae bacterium. Taxonomy (GTDB): domain Bacteria; phylum Bacillota; class Clostridia; order Lachnospirales; family Lachnospiraceae; genus UBA4292. The sequence continues at coordinate 40 of CAZYLH010000042.1, forward strand.
CCGCCGCCACCATAGTGTCGGGAGCGGTCGCTGAACGCGTAAAATATGTTTCCTTTATCATTTTCTCGTTTGTCCTTACGCTTGTGATCTACCCGATCGTAGGCCACTGGGTCTGGGGCGGCGGCTGGCTCTCAAGCCTGGGCTTTATGGATTTTGCCGGAGACACCGTCGTTCATTCAGTGGGCGGCTGGGCGGCACTTGCAGGTGCGATGCTCTTAGGACCGCGTATAGGTAAATACGGAAAAGACGGAAAACCGAAGGCCATACCCGGACACAACATGTCGCTTGCCGTTATCGGCCTGTTCATACTATGGCTTGGCTGGTTCGGCTTCAACCCTGGCTCTACAATGAGCTTTGAAAACCCGTCTGACGTTGTGTACATACTGATGACCACCAACACGTCAGCTATCGCCGCTGTGCTTACCTCAACAATAACATCATGGATTGTCCTTAAAAAGCCGGATCTTGGCATGACGATCAACGGCTGCCTTGCCGGACTTGTAGGCATCACAGGCGGATGTGCCTATGTTTCTATCGGGTCATCACTCATAATCGGAGCCCTTTCTGGAATCCTGGTTGTTTTCTTAGTAGGCTTTTTCGATAATCACAAGATAGACGACCCCGTAGGCGCTACCTCAGTTCATCTTGGCTGCGGAATCTTTGGCACCATCTGCGTCGGACTTTTCGCTCAGGAAGGCGTGACTTCTCTTTCTACAACAAACGGATTGTTCTTCGGCGGCGGCTTTGGCCTCTTAGGTGTACAGCTTCTGGGAATCGTTGCTGTCGGCGCATTTACCTTTGCCGCTTCGACACTTGTTTGGCTTGCTCTTAAGAAGACTGTTGGCATCAGAGTTTCTCGGGAAGAGGAAATCCAAGGACTCGATATCGGAGAGCATGGAAACATTGCTTATCCGGACTTTGTAAGAGTCGCCGAATCCTTTGAGCATGGCACAGGCTTCTACTCTGCCGCAGATGAAAACACACCTCCCACAGTGCCTGATGCCGACAAATTGAACACACCTGCCGCAAGCTTGGATGAGGCCGTGCCGATAACCCATATGAAAGCTGCAATCGGAATCACCAAGGTAAGCATTATCATCAACCAGAATAAGTTCTTGCAGCTACAGGAAGCGCTTGATAATCTCGGCGTTACCGGTATAACTGTTACAAACGTACTTGGATACGGCTGCCAGAAGGGGCATTCGGTATACTTTAGAGGAAACCCGGTTGACTCACGCCTCCTTCCGAAGGTTAAGCTTGAGATCGTTGTCAGCAAGATCCCCGTTGATCTGCTCGTTAAAACCGTGCGCGACTGCCTCTACACAGGTCACTACGGAGACGGCAAGATCTTTATATACGATGTCGCAGACGTGGTTAAGATCCGTACTGGAGAACACGGATACGCTGCCCTTCAGGATGAAGTTCCAGAAGATAACTAAAAAGTTTCAAGGGCCACCCGCAAAATGGGTGGCCTTTAATCTTTTGCCGGAAAAAATATTGAATTACAGAAAGTAAATATTGTATAATGCCCATAAGCATTGGCTCCTTTTTATAATGGACGTTTACTGCTGACATCACACAAAAAAGTGAGGGCCCCTATGACACAGTCTGAAAGACGAATTAATCTGATCCGCACTTTACTCCTTGAACAGCCTGGCTATCAGGATATGGAGATTCCAAAAAGCGAACAGTCACAAAAAGATCTGCTTCGCACGCTCATGAACATTCGGATGCCCATGTCCATTGATGAAGCTTTTCTAAAGGTACAGGATGAATATCTTCAAGAGGAAACCAGAAAAAAGGGCATTACAGACATATCCGAGCTTGCCCCAATCGCACCCGGCTTATATCTATGGCAGGGAGACATTACCACGCTGCGCTGCGACGCGATAGTAAACGCGGGAAACAGTGAGATGCTTGGCTGCTTTTATCCCTGTCACGGCTGCATTGACAATGCAATCCACACATTTGCCGGTGTGCAGCTCCGCCTGACATGCCAAGAACTTATGAAGAGGCAAGGGCATGAGGAACCGACCGGAAGCGCCAAGATCACACCGGCGTTTAACCTTCCCTGCCGCTATGTTATCCACACTGTCGGGCCCATCATCCGAGGGAAACTCACAGAAAATGACAAGGAGCTGCTGGCTTCCTGCTACCGCTCCTGTCTGGCGCTGGCAGAAGAAAATCATCTAAAAAGCATTGCTTTCTGCTGCATTTCAACGGGTGAGTTTCATTTCCCCAATGAGGAAGCTGCAAAAATTGCACTAAAGACAGTAAACGAATATCGGCAGGAGAGAGACAGCCAGATGGAGGTGATTTTCAATGTTTTCAAGGAAAAAGACTACCGGATCTACAAAGATTTACTTGAAAAAAATTGAGAGGTAAAAAAACCTTAAAGACGATGACCTATGAAAATCCCAGGGCGATTTATGCCTGCGTCAATCTAGGGGAAGCTTTTTTGCCAAAAGAAATCTCCACACGTTCTATCTGCATTGATGGGGATATTGGAAAAGTGCTGAAAAAATTAGAGTAAAAAAAAGAAAACCTGGGCAAACACCCGGGTTTCTTTTTTGTTTCTATACAAGCTTAAAACAACATCCCTGCAAACGTCACGACCAGCGGTATAGTCACTATACAAAGCACCGTACTTAGGCAAACGTCTTTTACCGCCTGCGTATAGTCCAAATTCTGCATCTGCGCAAAAATCGCCACATTTGCACCCACCGGGGTTGCTGCTACGATAAGAATTGACATCTTAAGCATCTCATCTGATGGGATAAACGCCAGGATTATTGCTGTGATAAACGGTATCACGATCAGCCTCATAAGCGAGCAAAGATATGTGATCTTATCTGTAAACAGATCCTTTAGCTTCATCTGCGCCAGATAGATTCCTAATATGATCATCGCCACCGGAGCATTCATGGAGGCTATTGCCGAAACAGCGCTTCCAAGCACCTCCGGGAGCTCGATCGGAATAAAGAACAGGATGATGCCTATCAGGAAGCTGATGACAATCGGATTAGTCGCTATCTTTTTCAATGCGATGCTGTCCTTCTTTCCCGTCATAACTACGATACCGTAAGTCCACTGCAGGATATTTAAAAGAGCGACAAATGACGAGACATAAAACACCGCCATGGAATCGCCAAATGTCATCTCCACCAGCGGGATCCCGATAAACCCCGCATTCGAAAAAGCGCTTCCGAAATGTTCGATCGGATATTTGCTGTTAAACACTACTCTTGATAAGAATATTGACAGCAAAAGTGCAAGCAATGATGCCAGAAAGGAAATTATCAGTCCTTTCAGCAGCTCCGCAGTAAATGTAACAATATATGCTTTTACTATCACAACCGGTAGTATCACGTAAAGCAGAATGAGTCCCAGCTCCTTGCTTCCCTGTTTTGTTACAAATTTCTTCTTATACAAAAGAAATCCGATCATCATATAGATGAACATAAGCACGATCTGCTTTAAAATTGTAAGTGACAGTTCCATTTTTTACCTAACCTTCTTTAGTTTTTTCTCTATCTCAACCGGTATACCTGCTCCGGTAATCTCTGCAGAGTATCATCCTCTCTCTCCGGCGATGCCTTTGCCTCTGTATCCCAATGCATCTGCATAAATTCTCCCTCACGGTACTTAGGCCACCTTGGCACGCCCACGCCGTTTGGATCTCCTGTGAGGATAAAATTCGTATACGCCTCAAATATCACATGTCCAAAGCGCACCCTCTCCTCGCGCGTCTCTTCATCCCGATACAACTCTCCGCCGTCTTTAGTTTCAAAGGCGAATGACTGATCCTGGCAATGAAGCGCCGGCGCAAACTCCATAGAGTATTTATACACGGTACTGCCGTTTTTTTCAAGTATCTTTGCCATTCTGCTGCTATATGTGCGATACATATAATCCGAGAGCACTTTAACCCAGATATCCTTTCTGATTTCATCATCACATCTGCCTGCTTTATGGGCAGCCTCCTGGCAAAGCCTGTCATAATCCTCTTTTACTGTCTGTGCGTTTAGTCCAAATAACCCCTCAGCCATAGCTGGGGCATGCTCCAGAAATTTCGGATCAAATAATTTGCAAAAAGCGAGCTCATTCCTGCAGCTCCCTACGATTGCACTTCCGGACCAGTATTTATCAGAACGCAGCTGCTCCTCCCAGTCATAGGAAATCTTTTCGCCGTCAGCTACCGGCCCGAACATACAGGTGCTCGTATCAGGTATACATAATTCATTTTGTGCCTTAAGCAGTTTATCTGCTTCCATAGTGAGTAGCTCATTCGGGTCTGATAAGTCAAGCAGACTTAGATATTTTGCAGTCACTTCATTGGCTGTCTCTTCGCTGCGGATGCACTGGTATGCGCCGCTTGAAAGGATTGCCCGCGAAAAATACGTCCGGCTCTCAGGAGGGAACATGAGGGCTGCAACGGATTTTGCTCCCGCAGAGGCGCCCATAACAGTTACTCTGTCCGGATCTCCGCCGAATTCCCTGATATTTTCATGGATCCAGCGAAGTGCTAACATCTGATCCATAAGTCCGTTATTTCCGCTGGTCTGATACTCTTTTCCTAAGGCACGCCCCAGATACAGATATCCGAATATTCCAAGACGGTAATTCAGATTCACATAGACAAAATTCTTATCTTCCACCACTTTATCCGGGGTGCGGTCCTGGTTGCTTCCGCTCTGGAAGGCTCCGCCGTGGATATCTACGAGCACTGGCAGACTGCCGCTGATATCGGGCGTATAGATATTCAGGTTTAAGCAGTCCTCTCCAAAATGATCCTCCGGCTCGGACTTAGGCATATAAAAAGGCTGGATCTGCAGAGCCTTTTTCCCAAACTCTGTACAGTCAAGCACACCGTCCCACTGATGCATTTTTGCCTCGTGGAAGCGCTCTGCCTTTCCATACGGGATACCCTTAAATGCGCTAAATCTTCCCTCCGTCTTTCCCGCTACAGCTCCCTGTTTGGTGTGTACGATTATTTTCCCCATATGTTTTTACCTCCCAATACCATCTTAAACATTCATGTGTTTTTCAGACACCCGAATATGCAGCAAATCCACCGTCAATCGGGATGCATACTCCTGTGATAAAGCTTGCCGCTTCGTTGTTTACCAGGAACAAAACTGCTCCTGTCAATTCTTCCGGTTCTCCAAAACGCCCCATGGGAGTGCCTGCAAGGATCTTAGCTGTACGGGGTGTCGGTGTGCCATCCTCGTTAAACAGCAGATTCCGGTTCTGATTCCCAACCAAAAATCCCGGCGCGATGGCGTTGACGCGGATACCGGATTTTGCGAAATATGTTGCAAGCCACTGGGTAAAGTTTACGATGGCTGCCTTTGCTCCTGAATAAGCCGGAATCTTTGTCAGAGGCGTATATGCGTTCATGGAAGCAATGTTTATAATGTTTCCATTCCTGTCAATCATATCCGGCGCAAACACCTGGGTGGGGATCAGTGTACCCATCCAGTTTAGTGAAAACACAAACTCCACACCGCTTTTGTCCAGGTCAAAGAAGGTCTTGCACTCCTCAATGTCCTTTGCCTCAAAGTGGAACTCGTTGTCCGTTGTGGCACGGGGATTATTTCCGCCCGCTCCGTTTATCAATATATCGCAGGGCCCGAAGTCTTTTAGGATCTGTTCATGTACTTCATCCATGACTGCCCTCTCAAGGACATTTGCCTTATAAGCTTTTGCCGTGCCACCCTCTGAGGTGATCTCATCAGCCACCTTCTTAGCTGCCTCTTCATTAAGGTCAAGGACGGCTACCTTTCCTCCTGCGGCTGCAAGTACCTTTGAAAACATGCCGCAGATTGCCCCGCCTGCGCCGGTAACTACGCATACCTTTCCAGTAAGATCTGTGTTTAGCACATTCTTCCCCATAACAATTCCCTCCTTTTAAGTATTCATATCATACCACTATCTACTTTCTTTTTCTACTGCTTTTTCACATGCCTCAAACAAGCCGTTTATGTATGCCGCACCGAGTGCCCGATCATACAGACCGTAACCAGGTTTTCCTGTCTCTCCCCAGATCATTCTTCCGTGATCCGGACGGACATACCCGTCAAATCCTGTCTCGACCAGTGCTTTTGTTATCTCATACATGTCAAGAGAACCGCATTTTGACAAATGAGCCCTCTCCTCAAACGACCCATCCTCCATGATCTGTACATTCCGCAGGTGCACAAATCCGATCCTGCCCATGGCTGAATATTTCCGTACCAGCATGGGTATGTCATTAAATTTAGCACAGCCCAAAGACCCTGTGCACAGGCATAGTGCGTTGCTTGGTGAATCTACAATTGAGAGGTAACGGTCCAGATTTTCTTCACAGGTGATCACGCGGGGAAGCCCGAAGATCGGATACGGCGGATCATCTGGATGCAGCGCCATGATAATACCGGCTTCTTGCGCGACAGGAATCACGGCTTTTAAGAAGATCTCTATATTTTTCCACAAGCCTTCCTCTCCCAGCTCCCCGTAAGCACGGATCAGCTCTCGCACCTCATCCTGGGTATAGCTGGCATCCCATCCCGGCAAATGGATATCATCCACAAGAGGATCAAGGCCTTTTAACTGATCCCAGTACATTACAAGGCTTGTGGAGCCGTCAGGAGCTTTCTTGTCAAGCTGTGTGCGGGTCCAGTCAAAGACGGGCATAAAGTTGTAGGTCACACATTTGACCCCGTATTTTGCGCAGCGGCGGATATTCTCACAGTAAGCTTTAATATGCTCGTCCCTTTTGGGCGTCCCTAATTTGATGTCCTCGGATACAGGTATGGACTCAACCACATCAAAAATCAGCCCATGCGCCTCGCATTCAGACTTTAACTTTGCTATACTTTCCTCCGGCCACACTTCTCCCGGCTTTACATCATATACAGCCGTGACAATGGAGCGCATTCCGGGTATCTGTGAGATATACTCTAGAGATATCGGATCAGAGTCGCCGTACCAGCGAAATGATAGTTTCATAATATTCCTCCTTTTTCCGGTTCTATATAGTTCCACACATTGTTAAAACAGATATCCTCGATCATCCTGCCGATCGTGTCATAGTCATCTGGCGCCATGCCTTCATCAATCCATCCACCCACGATCCTGCACAAGATGCGGCGGAAATACTCATGCCTGGGGTATGACAAAAATGACCTACTATCTGTCAGCATCCCGATGAAACGGCTAAGCACGCCGATGTTTGAAAGGGACTTAAGCTGAGCCGTCATGCCGTCGATGTGGTCATTAAACCACCATGCTGATCCAAATTGGATCTTTCCTGATATGCTGCTGTCCTGAAAACACCCCGCCGCTGCGGCTATCTTATCATTGTCCGCAGAATTAAGCGTATAGAGTATCGTCTTTGGCAGAGCTTCCCTTAGTGCCAGGCGGTCAAGAAGTGCTGCAAGTGAGGCAGCAGAAATGACATCCCCGATACTATCACACCCCACATCCGCTCCCAAATCGCGGTAATGCTTTGTGTTTAGATTTCTTATGGCTCCGATGTGAAGCTGCATGGCAAAATCCTTCTTTTCGTACTGTTCCCCCAGCCAGTCCATCATAAGTGACTGGTATGAGGCCGCTTCGTGTTCTGTAGGCGTCTCACCGGCAAGCGCTTTCTTTACGGCATTTGCTGCCGCATCCTCATCCCACACCGTAAAGTCCGGTGACCCAAAGGAATGGTCTGATAGACGACAGCCGTGTAATGCAAAGTACTCCAGTCTTTTTGATAGTGCTTCGCACACATCGTCAATACTGCTGATCTTAATGTCTGCGGCATTTCCCAGTTTTTCCATATATGCGAGGAAGCCGGGGTCAGTGATGTTTAGCGCTTTTTCTGGCCGGAATGTGGGAAGGACCTTTACGTCAAAGCTCTTATCATTTGCAAGCAGACTGTGATATTTTAAGTCGTCTGCGGGGTCGTCCGTAGTGCACAAAGCACGTACTTTGCTCTGAAGGATAAGATTTCGTACAGCCCCTTTAGGGCCCTGCAGCTTTTCATTGGCGCGCTCCCAAATACTTTCTGCCGTACTGCTATCAAGCAGATCGTCAATGCCAAAGAAACGTTTTAGTTCCAGATGGGACCAGTGATAGATCGGATTTCCGACAAGTCCCGGCATTATTGATGCAAACCTGTCATATTTCTCCCGATATCCGGCATCCCCTGTGATATATTTTTCCGGTATCGCGTTTGCCCTCATCACACGCCACTTGTAGTGATCACCCGCAAGCCATGCCTCGCCGATGTCTGAAAATCTCTTGTTTTCATAGATTTCGGCCGGATTAAGATGACAGTGATAATCAAAGATCGGTAACCTTTCCGCATGCTCATGATAAAGCCTGCGTGCGGCCCCTGTGTTTAACAGAAAATCTTCATCAATGAATGTCTTCATTTACGTTTGCCTCCTTCCCGTTATTCTCTGTCAAATCTCTTTCACACTACTTAATATCTTATCAACTTATCCGTATTTTCTCATGGCATATAATGCTTGAAACATGGCAATTGTTGTTATATGATGATGCTATGGGCAAAAAGTCATTTGCCCACATGAGCCCTCTCATAAGTGGGTGAACGCCCTTGGGCATCGCTACAAAATGTCAGGATTGTGAAATTGAGGTGATGATTTTGGCCACTTTACATAAAGATGAGTTTTCCATACGCCAGACCATGCTCCGCCCGGATTTTGAGTGCTATCATTATCTGGACCCGATTCCTCCGAAGGTAGAACTTCATGACCATGATTTTTATGAGGTAGTTTTCTTCATCTCGGGAAATGTTATTTACCATGTAGAAGAGCGCTCATACCTTCTCCGCCCGGGGGATATCCTGCTCACAGGTATGCATGATATCCACAGATCAGAGGTTCTTCCTGGAAAACCATATGAGAGGTATGTAATATGGATGAGTCCTGATTTTCTTCTGAAAACGAAAGAATACGGATCCGATCTTACTGACTGTTTCAAGGACGCCAACTTAAAAAACTATAATCTGATCCGCCCAGAGGGGCGGTCTGTCGCCCACCTAAAAAATATCCTGGATAAAATTATCGACTGCCGTCAGAGCAGTGAGTTTGGGAGTACCACGCTTGAATTTGTCTATTTATGTGAGTTTGTCGTCTTCTTAAACAGAGCATATTTTTCCACGCCGGGTATTATTGCCGAAAATGTCACAGAAAATGAGAAAATCAATGAAGTGGTCGCCTACATTAACAACAACCTTGCAGATGATTTAACTCTTGACAAATTGGCGGATCACTGCTATGTAAGTAAATCATATCTCTCTCACCAGTTTAAAACACACACAGGCCTGACACTTTATCAGTACATCATAAAGAAGCGCCTGACAGTGGCACGAAGCATGCTCTGCGAAGGCATCCCCGTCATAGAGACATGCATGCGCTGCGGATTTAATGATTACTCCAATTTCTACAAGGCCTTTAAAAAAGAATTCGGAAAAAGCCCCAAGGAGTTTCGTGGATAATCTTTTTTGATACTCAGAATATAACCTGCCATTATCGGCAAAAATTGCTAAAAAAACGTTTTTCATGTAGAGCAAAAGGAGTGGTAAAAAATGAATTCCATATTAGAACAGATCAAAGAAACCGGAATTATCCCTGTTGTTGTTTTAGATGACGTGGGAGACGCAGAGCCCCTTGCAAGGGCGTTGTGCGAAGGCGGACTTTCTTGCGCGGAGGTGACTTTCCGCACCGATGCAGCGGAGGAGTCCATACGAATCATGACAAAAAAATTCCCCAACATGCTTGTTGGGGCAGGTACGGTGCTTTCAACCGACCAGGTGGACCGCGCTGTGGATGCCGGTGCAAAATTTATCGTAAGCCCCGGCCTTAACCCGAGAGTGGTAAAATATTGCGTGGAAAAAGGGATCACTATCATTCCCGGATGTTCCAACCCAAGTGATGTGGAGCAGGCACTTGAGCACGGGCTTGACGTTATCAAGTTCTTCCCCGCAGAACCGGCAGGCGGCCTTGCATATATTAAAGCGATTGCCGCACCCTATGTGAATGTACATTTTATGCCGACCGGTGGCATTAATCCAGAAAACGTAAGGGATTATCTTGCATATAACAGAATCCTTGCCTGCGGAGGCAGCTGGATGGTAAAGGATAGCTATGTAAAAGCCGGCGAATTTGATAAGATTAAAGCCCTGGCAAGAGAGGCCTCAGAGCTTGTAAAAGAAATCAGAGGGTAAGAACAGAACGTATCAGGAGGTATGGCAATGAACAAATCTTTCGATCTTCTCTCCCTTGGCGAGGT
>CAZYLH010000042.1:10426-12186 GCA_964648695.1 uncultured Lachnospiraceae bacterium
TATCTCCCCCAACGATTTTGATGATTCTCTATTTTCATCCACACGGTGCTTTCATACAAGCGGGATTACCCTTGCCCTTAGCAACCAGTGCCGCGAGACTGCTATCTCAATGATTAAGCTTTTCAAAGAGGCCAGCGCGCTCATCTCCTTCGATGTGAACTTCCGCGCCAATCTCTGGACCGGCGATGAGGCCAGAGATTGCATCGAGCAGATCCTGCCCCTTGTGGATATCTTTTTCTGTTCAGAGGATACGGCAAGACTCACGTTTCTAAAAGAAGGCGATGCCAAAGAGATTATGAAAAGCTTCACCCGTGATTACCCGATCCGGATTGTAGCCTCCACCCAGCGCATCGTACACAGCCCAAAAAGGCACACATTTGGCTCCATCATCTATGATGCAAAGACCGACACCTATTATGAGGAGGAGCCTTACAAAGACATCGAGATCGTAGACCGCATCGGAAGCGGAGATGCTTACGTGGCTGGTGTGCTCTACGGTCTGCTATCTGATTACAACGACTGCCAGCGTGCAGTGGAGATTGGAGATGCCACAAGCGCCGTAAAGAATACAATCCCCGGGGATATGCCATCCTTTAATCTGGGACAGATCAAATCCATCATCCAATCTCACAAAAGCACAGGCCGCGACTCTGAAATGGTGCGGTAGAGCAAGATACAATAATACCTTTAAGTGGACTGCCTTATAGCTTACGGGCAGTCCCTTTTGTTATTCCCGCTTCGTTAAATGCATCCACTCTGACCCAGTAATCCCTTCCCTTTACCAGAGCTCCTATCCTCTGTTCATCGTTAAATACCATATAGCTGTGGTAAAGCTTTTTCGGGGTCTCACCCCACAGGATATTGTATCCCACAGCATCCCTGCCCTGGATCTTTACATCCATGTCCAAGTCGCCAATGCGCTCTACACTAAACTCCGGGGCAGCCGCTTTTTCCTTCTTCTGTATCCCGAACACACGCAGTCCGGATATGCAGGGAGGTTGGCCATAAGGCACTTCAATTACCGTAAGCCTCAGATACCGGAAGCTTTTTCCTTCCTCCCATACCAAAAAATCATGCGACAGATCAGTGTCAGCCCCGGATTTATCCGCCAGCACTTCATAGGTTTTTCCATCCGCTGAGGCTTCAAGACGCCATCTGATCTTCAGTTCTCTCTCCTCTATGTATCTCCCCTGATTTTTTGCACCCTTAAGGGTACCTGGAACTGGAATTTCTATCCTGTCATCTGCGAAATTGATCTGGACTGCATGCACATCTGATTCCATCCCCAGATCCAGGCAGAGCCATTCGCCCGGATCCGCCGAGCCTGCACGCCACCAAGTCTGTACATTTTCATCCACAGCGTTTTGGGGACCTTTTCCTTTTTCAAAGGATGATGCTTCCACTTTCTTTTTGTAGCTCAGCAGATACCATTTGGGATCACACCACGGATTCGCTTTTGCATCCTCCACGTCCACCGGCCAGTCGCCGTATCTCTGATTGCAAAACAGTTCTCCATCCGAATCCAGACCTGCGGGCCAGATCCCCACACGCCGCTCAAAGTCATGATTGACGCTTATTCGCATAGTAGATGTATGCCACAGATGACCCTCCTTATCCTCCATGGTTGAGCCGTGGCCTGCACCCGGGATAAACCCTCCCGGCTTATAGGAAAAAGGATTGCATTTTGCTAGGACAAAGGGGCCCAGCGGGCTGTCTGCGACATAAACTCCGTCCGCATAAATATTGTACTGCGTGCCCGG
>CAZYLH010000043.1:0-12183 GCA_964648695.1 uncultured Lachnospiraceae bacterium
AAAAATCATAGATGCCACAGCCCAAATATTAACCCAAGTTGATTTCAAAAAAGCTTAAGATATCAAAGCACCTTACATTTGTCCACATCTGGTTGATCCTTGCATTCTCTTCATCATCAAAGCATTCCATAACCACGCTGCGCTCCACCACATCTAGGGGCGGGTACTGCGCATACAGCTGGCGCTTTGCCTGGTCGGTGGTGGTCAGGATTATATACTCCTCATCGTCCGGATCTCCGGAAAAGAAATAGCCAAGGGAATACTCCACCACATCCTCATCGTCCTCCTCTGCACCGTAACACCACTCCACATACTGGAGAATGAGATCGTCCTCCCCGCCTGAGATAACAGAGGTGTAGCCGATGTAATACATATTTCTTATCACATTGTCAGGGCGTGAGAGAAAGTTGATAAAAGCCTCTGCCGCAAGCTGTTTATCCTCGTCACCATCTATACCGTCCTTTAGCATTACCCAGCCGTCAAACCACAGATTGGTTCCCTCCTCCGGGGTGGAATAGTAAAGCTCTACGCCATCCTCCTCCGCCTGATCCATGGTGTAAACCGCATCGCCCGACCACTGCTCATTGGCGACAACCTTGCCGGTAACCAAATCTGCCTTTCCGCTGTCCGTCTCAAAGGAGTAAACATTATTCTTTGCCCGTGACAAAACCTCCTCAACTGCTGCAATCGTATCCTCATCCGTAGCGTTTAGAATCTCCGAGAGCTTTTCATGATAGTCTTCGCTGTTCACAAAATCCGGGTCTGTGATCTCGTCATAATAAACGATGCACAGTGCCGCAAAATAAGCGTCACGCACACTGTCCTTTATGGTAATCTGTCTGTAAAAATCCTCGTTTAAGAGCAGATCCCAATGCGCTGCCTCCTCTTCTGAGACATATTCCGGATTATACACAATTCCAAGTGTACCCCACATATACCCCGCAGCGTATGTGCTAAGTGACTCTTCGTTTATCGAAAGCTCCTCAAACACACTCTGGATGTAGGGGGAAACTCCTTTCGCATAATAATTGTATTCCTGATCTGCATCATAAAAATCCTCTGAAAGAGGCTGTAAGAGCCCCTCCCTCATCAGCTTCATAATCATGTACTCCGAGGGGCACACTAAGTCATAAGTATCTCCTAATGTCAGCTGATTATAGAGTTCTTCGTTTGTTCCAAAGGTGGAGTATTCCACCTTCACCTGCTTGTTGTAGGTCTCATAGAACCACTCTTCAAATTCATCTATCAGACTTTCCACTCCTAAAATTTCCGTTCCGTCCTCCAGATCAATTAAGTCCTCCTCATCCCAGTCTCCTAGGTCGATGTATTCCTCCCAGTTGCTGATGCGCAAAACGATCACATCAGAATTTATGCCGTTACATCCGGCTAAGAAAATTCCCGTAAAACCAGCTGCAAGGAGTGCAATGGGAAGCTTTGAGGAGATTCTTTTTTTTGATAAATCCTTTCCTTTTTTCTTCTTTCTCATCTTCTCTCCTCCTGCGCATGATTTGTCCTGACATTCATCAAAACCACAACAATCACCACTATCGCAAATATAATTGCAGACAATGCCCAAAGCGCAGTCTTAATCTGCGTCTGCGCACCCCTTGTGGCGTTTACCACATAGGTGCTGATAGTGTCAAATGTAGCAGGCTTTGTGTATGTGGCGATGAAATAATCATCTAAAGACAGGGTGATGGCGGTCATAAAACCGCTTAAAATCCCGGGTGCTATCTGGGGTATCACTATCTTAAAGAGCGCCTGGCTGGGTCTGCACCCCAAATCCAGCGCCGCCTCATAGAGCTGTGCGTCCATCTGCTTTAGTCTCGGCAGGACCGAGAGGTATACGAAGGGTGCGCATAGCGCAGTCTGACCTACAACTAATGGGATATATGTCTCCTTCTTCACCTGAAAAAATGCGATCATCAAAATGCAGACAGAAAATCCCGTCACCACATCCGCGTTTACCACGGGGATCTGATTTACCAGCTCAACCGCCCCCCTCACTCCTCGCTTTGAGTAAAACGCGCCGATGGCTCCCATAGTGCCAAGAAGCGTTGAGAAAAGTGCTACCACCAGTGCCAGTATGAGGGTTCCAACCATCATGTCGATAAGCTCCGGCTCCGTAAAAAGCGTCACGTAATTATCCAGGGAGAAATCCCTTATTGCTCCGATCATTGTGGAATCTGTAAAGCTGTACACCGTCAAGATGAGAATTGGCAGGTACAAAAACAGCAGTACCAGCCAGATAACTGCATGTTCAATCGCCTTTTTCATCTGCGCACCTCCTGTTCTTTGCTAAACCGGCTGGAGAGGGCAGTTATCGCCGCTATCACAAGTAGCAAAATCAGAGATATAACTGATCCGTTATTCCAGTCATAGGAGTTAAAATAGCTTCCGATAAGACTTCCCATAATGTAGGTACTGTTATATACCATATCAAGTACCACATAGTTTGTCATAGCGGGCAAAAATACCATCGTCACACCACTTATGATTCCCGGAACGGACAGCGGCAGCACCACTCTGAAAAAAGTCTGCGCGCCAGTCGCTCCCAAGTCCCCAGCCGCCTCCAGATACTGATTGTCAAGTTTGGTAAGCGAGTTAAACAGGGGCATTATCATAAATGGTAAAAAGTCATAAACCATGCACAAAATGGTGTTAAAAAATGGATGATAGGCAAGATTTCCTTCTAAAACTGTTAAAATCTCCTTCATCGCGGTGATGCGAAGCGTAAAATTGATCCACATGGGAAGCACAAACACCATCAAAAAGGCATGCCGTCTGGCATAGGTTCCCTTTGCCAAAATGTAGGCCACCGGATATGCCAAAAGCAGGCAGAACACCGTTGTCAACACGGCGATCACAAGGCTGTAAATAAGTGTTCCGATGGTCTTTGAATTTACAAAAAATGCAAAGAAATTAGAAAATGACAGGTTGCCATCCTGATCTGTAAAACCGTAGTATAAAACGACAACCAAGGGCAGCACCACAAATATCAGCAAAAAGATTATGTAGGGCACTGCCAGCTGCTCTCTGGAAAATAGATTTTTCTTCAATTCATTCTCCTCCCATCCTAGCGCAGGATCTTGTATTCCATTCTCTCCTTGGGAATGGAAACGCTGACATAATCGCCCTGATTCCACAGATCCTCATCATCCACCACATAGTCCTCCTCGGACTTGCTACGCACCGTGTATGAGTAGTGATCGCCGACATAGACAAAGGATATGATATTTCCCGTCACATCGCCTTCATCCGCATCATCGGACAGATCCGCAGCACTTGGCGGATAGTACGCCTCAATGCGCACACCGGCTGTCTCTATTCTGCTGCCATTTTCATCCACAATTTCGCCGCCTGATACCTTAGCGTTTGGATAAACCGCCCTATAGTCAATATACCACTGAATATCCGCAAACGATACAAGCAGCCCCTTTCCATCCTCGTACTCTCCAAGCTCGCCTTCATAGCGGTTGATGCTCATGTCGTAGGGGATGATGTGTATCATATCCGGCGCGATCTTCATTCCGACCTGCGTGCCCGGTGAAAAATACTTCAGGCTGTGAATCTCGATCTCATATTTCCCACTCTGGACAACTACTATATAAAAAGTCCCCTTAAAATCTGAGGAGATCACCTCGCCCGAGATCTGCCCATCCTGTACAGACACAATCTCGATATCTTCCGGTCTGATCACCGCGTCAATAGCTCTCCCCACCGCATAGTCGTCCACGCATTCAAACACTGCTCCTGCAAATCTTGCCAGGCGCTCACCTGCCATCCTGCCGTTAAAGATATTGCTCTCGCCGATAAAATCCGCCACAAATACGTTGGCGGGCTCATTATAGATCTCCTCCGGTGTTCCCACCTGCTGGATCTCTCCATCGCTCATGACCACCACTTTATCTGACATGGTTAAGGCTTCCTCCTGGTCATGGGTTACAAAGATGAAGGTAATGCCAAGCTTTTTATGCATCTGTTTTAGCTCTAACTGCATTTCCTTTCGCATCTTGTAATCCAGCGCGCTTAGAGGCTCATCAAGAAGCAAGACCTTTGGCTCATTTATTATGGCTCTTGCAATGGCAATTCTCTGCTGCTGTCCTCCTGAAAGGGTGTTTACGCTTCTTTTCTCAAAGCCTTCTAGATCCACCATCTCCAGAGCCTTTTTCACCCTGGCATCCATCTCATTTTTATCCATCTTTTTTAGCTTCAGTCCAAACGCCACATTGTCATACACATTCAAATGCGGAAAGAGGGCGTATTTCTGGAATACCATATTCACCGGCCTAAGGTTTGGCGGCAACGGCGCGATATCCTGCCCGTTAAGCAAAATCTCTCCTGATGTTGGCTTGTCAAATCCGCCGATCATGCGCAAAATGGTAGTTTTTCCGCATCCGGATGGCCCGAGAAAGGTTACAAACTCCCCTCTCTTTACCTCCAGACTAAAATCCTCGATAACCGTCTCTGAATCAAAGATCTTCTTCACATGCTTTAATTCAATTAGAGTTTCCTTTTCCAATTTTCCCTCTCCTTTTCTTTATTTTTTCCCATAACAAAAGGCTGTGCACAAATGCACAGCCTGTAAAAATCCACCACGCCTTTATAAATTTTGCAGAAGGCATAAAACACCTCCTGTAGCAATACATAAAAAGGCAAATTGGGAATACACCGGGGTTAGAGTCTATATAGCAAGTTCACTTTTACTACTCTTATTGACCGTTTCACAAGTCTGCGCAGTATGCGCATTTCGGTTATAAAGTAACCAACTCATAAAATTTGAGCTTTTAACTCAATCAATAAGGCTGCACAAGGCCGCCATTCGGCAGTGGACCCGGCTGTCCGTATGGCCTTAACTCCCTAAGGAGTGGTCCAGAATCTTTGCTGGGATAGACTTTTAATGGCTCTTCCCTCCAAATTGCTTGCAGTCTAGCATAGAGGGCGGACTTTGTCAAGAAAAATCCGGCAAAAACGGTTGACAGATGAGATGAAAGCTTTTATTATCAAAGAAAAAAATGGCAATAGAGGCGCGAATGTCAAAAGTATCTGCCCGGAGGTTGCGAAAAGCCTTAGAAAGGAAGAGAAAGGGGTATTCGCCGAAATCGGCATTTTTTCGCAAATGTCCGGTTGGGGTGCAGTTAAACAGGCTGCACACTCTCACTTTACAGTGGAGGAGCTATTGTTTCCTGGAGATTAAGCGATGGAGCAGTGGTGTTTTTCTTACACCGCTGCTTTTTTAGGTTTATTCACGCAAGTTTTTCAGGAAGCACTTCTTCCTTGCCAAAATTTTAGGAGGATGCGCTATGATTGAATTTTTAAACTGGCTCGACGGTGTGCTCTGGGGTGTGCCGCTCATCGCCCTGATGATTATCACTGGACTTTACTTTACAGTTCGCTCCGGCTTTTTCCAGTTCAGACATTTCGGATGGACCATGAAGAGAACCGCCGGTCAGATCTTTGGCCAGGACAAGGCCTCAAAGAAGAGTGAGAAGGGAATGCTTTCTGCGTTTGAGGCAATCTCCACCGCCATCGGCGGAACCGTTGGCTTTGGAAATATCGCCGGCGTGGCTACAGCGGTGGCTGCAGGCGGTCCCGGTGCAGTGTTCTGGATGTGGCTGTGCGCATGCCTTGGCATGATACTTAAGCAGGTAGAGGTAACCCTTGGATGCTACTACCGCCGCAAGAACGAGAAGGGCGAATACTACGGCGGCCCTACCTATTACATGGAGCGCGGCCTTGGTGAGGAGATGAAATGGGGAAAGCTCTGGAAAATTCCGGCAATTATATTTGGCATCGGAATCTTTTCCACCTTCTTTGTGACCTCATCAAACCTGACAGCATCACAGGTGGTATCAGGTGCTTTTAATCTTCCGGATATTACCATCGGAGGCATTACCATTGAGGGCGTCATAATTATCGGCGTACTCTTAAGCGTTCTGACCTTTATTGTCACCAGCGGTGGAACCAAAAAGATCGCATCGCTTTTTAGCAAGCTTGTGCCCTTTATGAGCCTCCTTTATATCATTATGGGCCTTGCGATGATCATCGTAAACATCAATGTTGTCCCTGCCGCATTCGCATCTATTTTCACAAACGCCTTTACAGGAACAGCTGCCATAGGCGGATTTGCAGGCTGTGCGGTCAGCGAGATGATCCGCGTGGGTATGGCGCGCTCCGTATACTCTAACGAGGCTGGTTGGGGTACTTCCCCCATGATCCACTCCTCCGCCGATACACGTCATCCCGTAGAGCAGGGTCTGTGGGGATCCTTTGAGGTATTCTTTGACACCATCGTGATTTGTACTATCACAGCCCTCTCTGTAATCCTTAGCGGACAGTGGACGGACGGCACTAACGGAGGAACACTGGCATTAAACGCATTTGGAAGCAGCTTTGGAACCTTTGGAAGTATTTTGCTTGCCATAATCATGATCATCTTTACAGTGACCACCTCCGGCGGATGGTTCACCTACTACCTCGCTATTCTGGAACACCTGTATAAGAAGGAAGGCTTCTTAAAGAATCTGGTTATGAAGGTCTTTTACGGAGTGCGTGCGTTTCCCGGTCTTCTCTGGACAATTTATCTTGTAAAGACTGACAATCAGGGCTTTATCTGGACATTGGTGGATATCACCTCCGCCATCCCGACCTTTATAAATGTGGCAGTAATCCTTATTCTGTCAAACCAGTATTTTAAGCTTCTTAAGGATTATAAGGCACGATATCTCGGCAAGGGAACAATCGAAAAGAACGCCCGACTGTTCTATGAGGACGCCGCAGAATAAGAGGAGTAGACAGTGAAAAGAATTTATTACAATGGGGAGGTTTACACCGGAACCCTTCCTCTGGTTGAGGCTTTTATAGAAGAAGACGGTCACTTCACATTTGCAGGAAGCAGTAAAGAAGCGCTTGCAAAGCAGACGGATGCGGATGAGCTTATTGACCTTGAGGGAAAATTTGTCTGCAGCGGCTTTAATGACAGCCACATGCACCTTTTGGGCTTTGGAAAATTCTTATCATACGCCCCGCTCTTAGAGCACACAGACAGCCTTGCTGACATGATCAAATGCATGCAGGACTTTGCTACAGGGCATCCGTCTAACAACGATGGATGGATTATGGGCAGGGGTTGGAATCAGGATTACTTTACTGACGCTAACAGAATGCCAAACCGCTATGATCTAGACCAAGTGTCCACGGACGCGCCCGTATGCGCCGTGAGAGCCTGCGGCCACTGCCTGGTGGTAAACAGCAAGGCGCTCTCTCTTTTAGGAATAGACGGCAATACGCCACAGCCTGACGGCGGACACATCGGTATGGAAAACGGCATACCGGACGGCAGATTTTATGACAACGCTATGGACCTTATCTATAGCTCCATTCCCGCTCCAGATAAGGCACATATTAAATCCCTGATACTTACCGCGTGCAGGGCTCTAAACAGCTACGGTATTACCAGCTGTCAGACGGATGATTACTCTTCATTCCACGGCGTGCCTTGGACGATGATAAACGAGGCATATAAAGAGCTTGAGGCAGAAGGACTTCTTAGCGTCAGGATATATGAGCAGAGCAATTTCCCTTCCCTTAAGACTTTAAAGGAATTTGTAGAGGCTGGAAATGTTACCGGAACCGGAAGCGATCGCTTTAAGATTGGCCCCTTAAAAATGATCGGGGACGGCTCTCTTGGTGCAAGAACCGCATTTTTAAGCAGGCCCTATGCCGATGATCCCTCTACCTGCGGCATATCGGTATTTACTCAGGAGGCCATGGACGAAATGGTAAGCTATGCCAATTCCCACGGGATGCAGGTGGCAATTCACGCAATAGGCGACGGCTGTCTTGACCGCGTGCTTAATGCCTACGAAAAGGCTCTTAAGGAGTGTCCCAGAGATGATCACCGCCACGGCATCGTCCACTGTCAGATCTCCAGAAAAGATCAGCTTGAAAAAATTGTAGCAATGAACCTGCACGTATATGCCCAGGGCATTTTCCTGGATTATGATATACATGTAGTTGAGGAACGTGTTGGAAAAGAGCTGGCATCCACCAGCTACAGCTGGAAGACGCTTATGGAGATGGGCGCGACTGTGAGCAACAGCACTGACTGCCCGATAGAATCCCCGGATGTCTTAGCATGTATCCAGTGCACAGTCACCAGAAAAACCCTAAAAGATCACATAGGGCCCTATCTTTACGACCAACGCTTTACCATACAGGAGGCCCTTAACAGCTACACCTCTGCCGGTGCTTTTGCAAGCTTTGAGGAAAATGATAAAGGGCGTATTGCCCCCCAAATGGCAGCGGACTTTGTTATTCTGGGAGAAAATCCCTTTAGCGTAGCCCCAGAAAGCCTTAAAGATATCCCCGTAAAAGCTACTTATCTTGCTGGCGTACAGGTGTATTCCGCTAAAGAATAGGAGCGTTAAGATGAAACAATGTATGGATGCCAAAAATCTGCACCGCAGATTAAAAAAGATAATCGGACAAGTTCAGGCGATCGATAGAATGATTGATGAGAATGTTCCCTGTGAAGATGTTCTATCCCAGATCAACGCCGCCAAATCCGCATTGCACAAATGCGGGCAGGTGGTTTTGGAGGGACATATTAAGCATTGTGTAAAGGACGGAATAGAGCACGGAGACGCGGACAAAACGATTGAAGATTTTACCAAAGCGGTTGAGCGCTTCGCAAACATGGGATGATGCCGGGCAGGATCATGCGAGTGCGTAGCACGAAACAATCCGTAGGCATCATGGCAGAGGATAGCTTAAAAGCAGCCTTAACCGGCTGCTTTTTCTTTTGCTCTATTGACAAACCCATACCCCCTATGGTATCGTATGCCCATACCACAGGGGGTATAGAAGGGGGCTCTTTCATGAAAGAATTTATGGAAAAACTTGAACATCTACTTGAAATCGGCGGTACCAAAAAAGACATCACTCTTCTTGTCATTTCAGGCATTGCTCTGATTTTTAGTTTGACAGGCGTACTTGACTTTCTGCCTTTTGACATCGCCTGGGTTTCAGTCATTTTATGTGGCGTGCCGATCATTTTAGAGGCGATTATCGGGCTTGTCACAGCGTTTGATATCAAGGCCGATGTGTTGGTGTCGCTTGCACTGATCGCCTCTGTCTGCATCGGAGAGGATTTCGCGGCGGGCGAGGTTGCCTTTATCATGCAGCTTGGCGCTCTTCTAGAGGATCTAACTGTGGCAAGAGCAAGAGCGGGCATTGAAAAGTTGGTAAAGCTTACTCCCCAGACGGCAAGAGTTATCTCGGGGGATAGCGAGACGATCATCCCCGCAAGCGAGGTAAAAATAGGGGATATTCTCCGCGTTCTTCCGGGCGAGGGTATCGCCGTTGACGGCATAATCACCTCAGGACAGACCTCCATTGACCAGGCGATTATGACGGGCGAGCCCATCCCCGTAGATAAGACAGTCGGCGATGTGGTCTCAAGCGGAACCGTAAACCGGTTTGGCACCTTTGAGATGAGAGCGACAAAGGTCGGCGAGGACAGCTCCATTCAGAGAATGATAAGCCTTGTGCAGTCGGCAGATGCTGGAAAAGCCAAAATTGTAGGCTTAGCTGACAGATGGGCAACCTGGATCGTTGTGATCGCTCTGACTGTGGCCGTACTAACCTGGGCAATAACTGGTAAGATCATCCGCGCAGTTACCGTTCTCGTTGTATTTTGCCCCTGCGCCCTGGTGCTTGCAACACCCACCGCGATCATGGCGGCAATCGGCAACGCCACAAAGCACAGCTTCCTTGTGCGTGAGGGAGATGCCTTAGAGCGCCTGGCAAAAATTTCAAAGATCACCTTTGATAAAACCGGAACTCTGACCTACGGAACGCCAAAGGTTGTCGCTGCAAAATCTCTCTCTAGTAGCTTTACAGAGCCAGACATTTACACACTTGCCGCCGCCGCGGAGCAGTTTTCAGAGCATCCGCTTGGAAAGGCGATTGTAAACTGCTACAAACAGCAGATAAATGCCCCTGCTTTTAAGGTAACGGATTTTGAAATGCAGCCAGGGCGCGGCGTATACGCTACGGTAAATGGAAAGCGCATTATCGCCGGCAATATGGATATGATGAGTGAGAACAAAATTGCCTGTCAAATAACACCCGAGATTCAGGAATTTTTAAACACTGGAAGCACCATAACCTACATTGCCGCAGATGGCGCAGTTATAGGCTATCTTGCATTGTCAGATTCCATCCGCAAAGAGAGCAAAGAAATGCTTGACGCTTTGCAAAGCTGCGGTGTTCAGCCCGTACTCCTTACTGGTGACAATGAAAATTCTGCGAACAGCATCGCTAAGCTTTTGGGAATAAGCGAGGTATATGCAAACTGCCTGCCCGAGGATAAGCTAAAGTTGATTGAAAAATATCAGGCGGATGAACAGCCCGTTTGTATGATTGGAGACGGCATCAACGATGCTCCTGCCTTAAAAAAAGCAAATGTCGGCATCGCAATGGGCGGCATCGGAAGCGATATTGCGGTGGATGCGGCAGATATTGTGCTGGTGGACGATGAAGTCAAGGAGCTTCCTCATTTGATAGCGCTTTCCAAACGAATGATGAGCACGATAAAGATAAACATGACCTTCTCAATGGCCCTCAATTTCCTTGCAATCGCGCTTGCGATGACAGGCATTCTAAACCCCGTTCTAGGCGCCCTTGTCCACAATGCGGGATCCGTGCTTGTAATTACCAATTCAGCACTTCTGTTAAAGTGGAGGGAAAGAAAATCATGAAAATGTATTCATCAAGGCACTAATTTCCTTATCCGTAGCTAGACCAATAGAAAACGCGGTGGCAGATCCGGCGGCGGCGCCTAGGCGATGAGCGTAGGCGTAGTCGCCTTTTTTTAGCCATCCTGCCAGGAAACCCGCCACCATGGAATCTCCGGCCCCCACTGAGTTGTACACCTCTCCTTCAGGGACGCCCAAGCGGTGGCTCTTTCCCGTCTCATCGAGCAGTAAAGACCCCTCCCCCGCCATGGAAACCAAGACGTTTCGTGCTCCCTGCTCCTGAAGCTTTGCGGCGCATTCTAAAATTTCCTGATCACTCTTTAGCTCTCTTCCAAAAATTTCTCCCAGCTCTATATTGTTTGGCTTAATAAGGAAAGGCCGATACTCCAATACCTTGCTTAAAAGCTCCCCGGCAGCATCCACTGCGGCTAAAATCCCCCTTCCTTTAAGCCGTGCCAGTATCCGCTCATAAATATCGCTCGGAAGGGTAGTCGGTATGGAGCCAGATACCACTAAAATATCCCCTCCCCGCAGCTTATCAAGCTTTAAAAACATCTCACTAAGCGCTTCCTCGCTGATATCCGGCCCCCGTCCGTTTATCTCGGTCTCGCTTCCTGCTTTTATCTTCACATTAATTCTGGTCAGACCTTCCTTTAACCAGATAAAATCCGTGCGAATGCCGTTTTTTTGCAGTCCCTCCTGAAGTTCCCTGCCGGTAAAACCCGCGAGGAACCCTAACGCCACATTTTCCACGCCCAGGTTTTTCAAAACAATGGAAACATTTATCCCCTTACCGCCAAGCCAAAGCTCCTCATCGACACTACGGTTGACTTCTCCTACCTTAAAGGCGTCCATACGGACCACATAATCCAGAGCCGGATTGAATGTTACCGTATAAATCATATATCAGACCTCCTTAATAATGTGTTTTATATAGCTCTTATCAGTTTCTTTTGTTGTTTTTTAGATATCATCGCCATCGCCCATTGTCAATCCTTTTTACCTCATTTTCAATCACATAATCACACCGCTTTTTTTATTTTTCACAATTTAGGATAAAAAAATTTCATCAAACAGATCTTGCACCTTTTTTAAGATTTTTGTAGCACGGTGTAACCCGTAAACTGTGCAATTAAAAAAAATGCTTGACATATCTGTGAGTTTATACTAGTATTGAGGTCGAGTGAAGCAAAGACGTTTCGGTTCGAAGCGTCTTTGCTTTTTTTATTACATTTTAAGTTTACATAAGAAGGAGGATGTGTGTTATGGAATTTTCATTGGTTGATACTCTGTGGGTCTTTCTGGCTGCCATACTGGTGTTCTTTATGAACCTGGGATTTGCCAGCGTCGAAGCTGGTTTTGCCAGAGCCAAAAACACGGTAAATATTCTTTCAAAGAACTTTATCGTATTCGCAGTTTCATC
>CAZYLH010000044.1:0-3603 GCA_964648695.1 uncultured Lachnospiraceae bacterium
GGTCTTGTGATAGGAAATGAGGGGGACGGGGTGTCAAGAATAGTTAGAGAAAACTGTGACTTTGTCGCCTCCATTCCGATGAAGGGAGAGATAAACTCGCTTAATGCCTCCGTAGCATGCGGCGTGCTGGCGTATGAGATTTTTCGCCAGCGGATTATGAAATAGGACAGTAAAAACGGAGCGGGGAGAACGCGTTTGTGCGTCTTTCCGCTCCATTGTTTTAAAGTTTATGCTAGATTATTTTGAGAGCATCAGCATAATTTCATTGCTTCTTTCGATAAAGCTTGTCATCCTGTCTGAGCTTATCGGTCCGTGGGAGAGTGCTGCAAGGTCGTAGAGCTGAGCACAGATGGTGGGGATATTCTCAGAATCCGGATTCTCAAGCACATACTGAACAAGCGGATGATTTGCGTTAAGCACCAGAGTAAGCTGTTCGTTTCCAAACATGGAGTTGTCCATGCCGTACATGGAATACATCTTCATCATCTCCTGCATACGACGGCCTTCCTCTGACATGGTCATCATTGCAGCGATCTTCTCGTTCTTAAGCTTTTCCACTTTGACGTCCAAACTGTCGTTATTTAAAGCCTTCTTAAAGGTGGCAGTAAGAGACTCTGCGGTCTCCTTCATTTCATCCTCGTTTGTCTCTTCCTTAAACGCCTCGGTCAGATCAGAGTCTATGCGGATAAACTTTACATCCTTGTTTTTTTGCTCTAAGAAGGAGATGAATGGTGTGTCGATATTGTGGGGCAGAAGTACAGCGTCCGTGCCTGCCTCCTTAAACATGTGAATATACTGCCCCTGCTCCTGCTCATTTGTCACATAGAAAATCTGATTTTCGTGAGTCTCTTTATTTTTTTCAAGGCAGTCGGAGAGGGTGAGGTACTTTCCTTCAAGGTTCTTAAAGATAATGTAGTCGTTCATCTTATCGGCAAACTTCTCATCCTTGAGACAGCCAAACTTGATGAAGGGGTTGATATCATCCCAGTACTTCTCGTAATTTTCGCGGTCGGTCTTACACATGCCGGAGAGCTTGTCCGCAACCTTTTTGGAGATGTAGTCCTCAATCTTCTTTACAAATCCGTCATTCTGAAGCGCACTTCTTGATACGTTTAGCGGAAGATCGGGACAGTCGATAACGCCCTTTAGAAGGAGAAGATACTCCGGAATAACCTCCTTTATATTGTCAGCTACAAACACACGGTTGTTGTACAGCTTGATTTTTCCCTCGATGGATTCGTATTCCATGTTGATTCTTGGGAAGTAGAGAATTCCCTGCAGGTTAAAAGGATAGTCCATGTTCAGATGGATCCAGAAGAGAGGCTCCTTATAATCCTGGAATACTTTTCTGTAGAAATCCTTATAATCATCCTCAGTACACTCGTTGGGATGCTTTGTGTAGAGAGGGGTGGTGTCGTTTAGCGCACGGTTTATGATGAGTCTTTTAACCTTTACTTTTGGCTCAGCGTCTTTTTCTTCATCCTCTGCTTCCTTATCAGAATCTGCATCATCGCTCTTAGCAGGCTCGCTTGCGATGTGCTCTAAGATCTCATCGCCCTCCATGATTTCTGATTCGGGAATAGTAAGTTCCTGAGTTTCCGGCTCTTTAGTCTCATCCTCTACATAGACCTCAATCGGCATAAAGGAGCAGTACTTTTCGATAATCTCCCTTACACGAAACTCATTGCAAAACTCATAGCTGTCCTCATTAAGGTAGAGCGTGATCTCGGTGCCTCTGTTTGCCTTATCAGAAGCTCCCATCTCATATGTAACGCCTGCCTCAGATTCCCAGCCTACGGCGGGCTCGTCCTTATAGCTCTTGGTTTCTATGGTTACCCTGTCTGCCACCATGAAAGCGGAGTAAAAGCCCAGTCCGAAATGGCCGATGATCTGGTCATCGCTTGTCTTGTCCTTATAGTTATTCATAAAATCGACAGCGCCGGAGAAGGCGATCTGGTTAATATACTGGTCAACCTCATTGGCGGTCATACCGATACCGTTGTCCACAAAGCGGATGGTTTTTTCGGTTGGATTTAGATATACCCGCACCTCAAGCTTTTCATCATCCGCGATCTCTGCCTCACCGATAACGGAGAGCTTTTTTAGCTTTGTGATGGCGTCACAGCCGTTAGAGATCAGCTCACGGATGAAAATGTCATGGTCGGAATAAAGCCATTTTTTGATAATCGGAAAGATGTTTTCACTGTTAATGGATAAATTTCCCTGTTTTGTTGTCATATTAGTCATCCCCTTTAATTTAAATATTTTGGAAGTGACCGGCATGCTTAAAAATGTCGTCGGCTTCTTTTAGGAGGTATTCTAATACACGAAAATTGAAATGTCAATAGAAAATTAGCACTCATTTTTGATGAGTGCTAACAAGAATGGATATGACAATGAACCTTATGAATACTCGATTTTGTTCTGATCAAAAAAGCGCGCGATAAGGCTATCCCAGTAGGACGCTAGAGTTTGATCCATGGTGAAGATATTTAAGCCTATGCCGCTGGTGCAAAAGATAACGCCGTCCTTATAGTGGATGTTTAAATACATTCCCTCGACATCTTGCTCTGTAAGAGAAACCTTTGAGGCAGACAGCGTATTTGAGAGATTTTCAGATGAGAGAGCTAGAACAAGCTTAAAATAGACGGGTAGGCGTTTCCCGCGGATGATCTGATAGGCGATGGGGCGGAGGGATTTCCAGTCGGCAAATTCCTCCTGGGGGTTTTCATCCTCCGTGTCGAAATACTCCTTGCAGATACGACCGTCAATATGCAGACTGTAGCTTGTTTTAAAGTCTGCCTCGCATAAAAGAAAGCTGTCAAACAAAGAACCCGTAAAAAGCTCTCTTGTAAAGACTTTTTGGTCAGTGATAGTAAATGCGCGCATAATTCTACCTGATTAGATTTTGATTTTTTAACTTACCCCTTAAGTATATCAGGTTTCTTAGAAGAATCAAGCAGGTGATGCCGCGGCTTAAGGGGATTTTCGTGAGAGTTTAGTGGTTTAAACTTGATTATTGAATTGAAATATGATTTAATGGTATCCGAGATTGCCTTACAGGGTGTTTAGTTTACCATCAATTACGGAGGATTTTGGTATGCAGAAGATTTCACTAGCTAAGGAGTTAAAAAGGACCTCCTATCCGGGCAGGGGTATCGTGATAGGAAGAAGCGAGGATGGAAAGTATGCTGTGACGGCATATTTTATCATGGGCAGGAGCGTAAACAGCCGAAACCGCATATTTGTGGAGGACGGCGCAGGGATTCGCACCCAGGCTTTTGACCCATCTAAGCTTTCAGATCCCAGTCTTATAATCTATGCGCCGGTGCGCGTAAACGGGAATGATACCATCGTCACAAACGGTGACCAGACGGATACAATCTATGAGCTGATGCAGGAAGGAAAGACCTTTGAAGAGGCGCTAAGAACAAGGTGCTTTGAGCCGGATGCGCCAAACTTTACTCCGCGCATTTCCGGACTAATGCATATAGAGGAAGGGAAGTACAGCTACATTTTTTCCATATTAAAGAGTGATAACGGAGACTCCACATGCTGCCTTAGAAATACATTTTCTGTGGACGCGCCAAAAGCTGGCGAGGG